>JAISYZ010000210.1 GCA_031269545.1 Prevotellaceae bacterium | reverse complement strand
GTATAGACCAAAGAGCCGAGATAATCAAAGCCCTTGCCTGCGCTGTCAACTGCGCCTGCCTTTGTGCCATCGGCTATGTATGTGTATGCGACTTTCACTGTGTCATTTGTTATTATTTTTCACATCGCAAAGTTAGTTATTTTTCTTATATTTTTCGTTTATATCTGTTTATTCATTCTTTACTCAAGCCTTGTTTTTATCTTCGACGTAGCGAAAGACGCTACGCCGAACGGGGGTTAAGCACATTACTAAAATTGGATTTAAGGAACTATATCATTTTTCAAAAAGGCAACAGGATAAATAGCATTTACATTTTGCTCTCTGTGTGAAGCGGGTATAAATTCGTATTGACATATAATTTCGGCAACTCTTATGGCTTCGTTGTCTAATTCAATATCATCTGAACCTTTAATAATTCCATTCACAGTTGCTTTACCTTGTGTATTTACAATAATACCAACAACTATCGGAACTTTGTCAAAAATACTCTCTTTGTGTATCTTAAAATTTGAAGATATTATGTGTCTTAACTTATCTTCTCCTAAAGCGAACTCCGGACTGTTTTCAACTTCATGTGCTTGATAAATCTCATTATCGTTCTTTTCGTGTACGGTGTCCAAAACATTAAAATATTTTTCCGCCAAATTCTGAATAGAAGAAATGTCTTCATCAACCGTTATCTTATATGTTTTCATTTTACAGAACGACAAGTCTTTATGAAAACAAATATTCCAAACGTTTGGGTCATAAATAATACTATCCTGCTTACATTTTTTTAGACGTTTATTTTTTTTTCGTGTAGAATAAAAAATCGAACCTTCATCGCCAAACACTCTGATTAAATGCCCCAAATACAAAGTTTGTCCGACAAAATCTTCTCTGCAAAATTTGTATTCTCTGCCATTATTAGCGAAAACAGAAAGATAATGATACGATGTATCTGTAAAAGATGTAATTATTATTTCGTCTTTTCTGTTTTTTGCTTCGAGATTATTTGAGTCATTAACGTACAGCAAAATCAACTCTTTGGTAAAATCTGTAAGAATAATATTGTCATTATTTCTTGTCTTACAGGAAGAAATAATACCACAAACCATAAATACAATAATAAATATTTTATTTGCTTTCATATCATTTTATTAATGTGGTGGCAAACCAACTTCCGGATAAAACCGCCGAACAGGCATAACAGGTTGTATTTTTGAGTTAGAAGGTGTAAAAATCATTCCCCATGGCGTTATTTTTATTACTTGAGTTGTGTTATTATACATAACTAAACTATTTTTATCAGTCTGATACACATAATTTACAGGAGAATATCCTAGATAATTTGTCATACTTCCTACAAAGAATTTATCACCACTTGTACTATTTTTCCCAAAACCGGAGGGGTCAGAATTATTAGGGTGATTATGTGTAAAAGAAGTAATTGTTTCACCATTTTTTTTATAATTTTTAATAAAACCCCATGGATTAACTACTCCTTCTTTATGATTCGTCATAATAGTAGAACCATCGTTTTGTGTATTTATTAAACCAAATTCTACTTTCGTATTATCTGCAAAAAACTTAAATAATTCAGCACCAGCAGATTCTTCTGTTATAGAGAAACTTGTAGCATCTCGGAAAAAATTGCTACTTTTTGCATCTGATATTGTTCCGTATTCAAAAGCAATTGAATTATAAGTTTTATTACCTTCCGAATCAGTAGTAAATGTACGTTGATATTTTCCATCTGCATTTTTTGCAACCATGTAAAAAGCGTCTTGCGTTTTGTCTTTTATGCGGTTTATTATTTCACCCTGATTATTTATTTCCCAAACGTCCATTCCGTTAGTGTCGATAAATTTTATCGGATTTCCCGCGCAATACGCATACGGCGAAATCCAGTAATATTTTTCACAAAGCGGGTCAATAGACATGGCTGCGGTAGATGAAGCAACTTCTTCGCTTGCCTTTTCTTCATCTACAAATCCAATGACTTTGTTCGTCTTTGTGTCAAACAGCACAGAACCTATTTCAACAACGTCTGTTTGGTCGTGAAATTCTTCAAATTCGCCTTTCGACGAAGTGTACATTATCTGTTTATTATATCCGTATTTTGCAAAAGGATTTTCGGCTGTCTGTGCCGAAAGACAGGCGGAAGTAAATAAAAATATCAACGAAAACAGTATTTTTTTCATAACTTTACATATTAAATTAAAATTGCTGCAAATATAAAAATAAATTATGAATTATTAACAAATACTAAAAAAAAATTTATTTCTATTTTTGAAGTTTAAAGAATCTTCGCCTGACAGCATTTTGTTTATATAATTGTATGCTTTTATATAAATTTATGTTTCCTGCGAATAACAGAAAAAAGAACAAAATAATATGATTATGGTTAATATTTGTTTCATTTCTATTATTCTTTTAGTTCTATAAATATGCTTTATAATGTTTGGTGTTATTATTTACAGTTCAACTTGGGAGTTCTGTAATGTCGTCTTATATTATCAGATTTCTTTTTTTTGTAGTTCTTTAAATCATTTTTGCAAAAATAATACACAAGACCTTCAGCCCCGTCATTGATTACAAAAGGTGGGACATCATATTCTTTGTGCCAATCAAAATCAATATGATTATACTTATCCAAAACAGATATAATTTCTTGTGTAATAACCTGCGTCGTATCACTCCAATAAAATAACTTTCCATCCCTTATGGTATACCGTGTAGGGAAAATTTCGTCGTAAGTGCCTACCTTGTTTTCTTCTCTCGGATATATTTTATTATCAGCTCTACCAATTGATATAATGAACGTTTCTTCTTTTTTGGGAATGTAAACAACTTCATTATTTTCCGGATTGTAAACAACATCTTCATATTCTGAAATATAGAAAGTAAATATAGTATCTTTTTTATTCAACTTTGAAGTATGTAGAAAATCTGTTATAATGTTATTTATAGCATCATTTATATCCCCACTTGAAACAAGTGTACTTTTCCACGTGCCACAACTTTCAAATAATACAAGAATAGTTAATAAAAATAATAATCTATATGCTTTCATTTTAATATTCGATTGGTTTATAACCCGTTGTTAAAATAATAAATCTTTTAATTCCATTAGTTGTTTGACCCTTTTTATAGGTCATATCATTTTGTACACCTATACTTGACGGTACAAGTTTATAACTCGCATCAAAACGTGAAAGATGTGTATGAAAACTCGTATTGACTTGCAATTTCCCAACTAAATCTGGTCGAACTGAATGAAATTTAGGAACAGCAAATGCCTTTTGGTCAGTATTATTTTGGAAATTTCCTACATAAATATGACTTATATTATTTCCCCCTGTAGACGTATAATAAAAACCTCCTATCTCTTTATTAACCATATCCGAAAATTGCGTAATAAAACTTTCAAAACCTTTCACAAAGTTTTCACGATCACCGATAACGTTGATGACATTATCATTGGTTTTAAAATTCATCTTATCCGACAAAATACCTTTTTCTATGTTATCAATGCGGGTTTTTGCTTCTCCCTTTTTATTGGTTCTTAAAGTGTATTCGCCTGTTTTTTTATCATACTTGAATTTCCCTATTTGGTCGAAATTGTCATCGGTTTTCTTATGCAAAATCATTTCGCCTGTTTTATCATTATAGCGGTAAACGTCCATCCCTTTCGGGTCAATATATTTTATCGGATTGTTTAGTGCGTAGGCATACGGCGAAATCCAGTAATATTTTTCACAAAGCGGGTCAATAGACATGGCTGCAGCAGATGGAGCAACTTCTTCGTTTGCCTTTTCTTCATCTATAAATCCAATAACTTTGTTTGTTTTTGTGTCAAACAGCACAGAACCTATTTCAACAATGTCTGTTTGGTCGTGAAATTCTTCAAATTCGCCTTTCGACGAAGTAAACATCACCTGTTTTTTATATCCGTATTTTTCAAAAGGATTTTTTGCTGTCTGTGCAAAAATACAGTCAGAAGCAGATAAAATTATCAGTGATAACAGTATTTTTTTCATAACTTTATATGTTAAATCATATTTGTTGCAAATATAAAAATAAATTTTGAACTGTAAAAATATTATTTTTTTTGCATTCAGATTCTACTTTTGGAATTAGTAAGTTCGTGGTAAAATATATATGATAATTACTTCTTCTCCTGCATGTTATTAGCAATCATCTTTCTATAAAAATTTATCAATTGCCTCAAAAATTTCTGCTGTGTAGCAAAGTGCAAAAATCAATTTTTCAAATCCCAATCTATTAGCAAAAGTTCTTGTTTTTCTAACAATTCATTGGTTTTTGAAAAATGTTTGCATCCTAAAAAAGCATTGCCGGCAAGCGGGGATGGATGCGCTGCTTCCAGTACAAAATGTTTTTGAGTATCAATCAAGACTTTTTTGGAACGTGCAAAATTTCCCCAAAGCAAAAATACAACTCCTCTTTTGTGTTCTGAAATTTTGCCTATTACTGCATCTGTAAAAGTTTCCCAACCAATTTTGCTGTGCGAAGTAGCTTCGTTTGCGCGCACGGTAAGTATTGAATTTAGCATGAAAACGCCCTGTTCTGTCCATTTTTCCAAACATCCGTGATTTGGAGGACTGATTCCCAAATCGTTTTGAATTTCTTTGTAAATGTTAATTAAAGATGGCGGCGGTTTAACTCCGCGTTGCACAGAAAAGCAAAGCCCGTGCGCCTGTTTTGCTCCGTGATATGGATCTTGTCCGAGTATTACAACTTTTAATTTGTCGAAAGGCGTTTTTGCAAATGCATTAAAAATTAATTTTCCCGACGGATACACAATTTTTCCCGCACTGATTTCGGATTTCACAAACTCGGTAATCTTTTCAAAATAAGGCTTATCGAACTCGCTTTGTAAAATGTTTCTCCACGATTCTTCAATTTGTACTTTCATATATCGTTTTTTTATTATTTACAAAAATAAGAAAATTAATTGACACTGCAATTTTTTTGAATTGTAAAACATGCCGAATAACTGAATTGATTGTTTATTTCCAGCAGTGATGTTCAATTATTAAATCATTAGATAACAACTAATTAATCACTCTGTAACGGCACAACATATTGTTTAAGTTCGGGATTTTTCATCGATTCGGGAACAGAATTGCCAATAATGTCGAGAATAATTTTAAGCATGGTTTTGCGCACATATTCTTTGCTCACTACCACGCACACTTCACGAACAGCAGTGAGATTGTCAAACTCGCGAAGGTTTTCTTGACGGTCTTCGTTAAGCGCCATTGCATGCATTTCGGGAATAATCGTTATGCCCGGATTATAATCTACAACATTTATCAAAGTTTCTATACTTCCCGATTCATACCGTATTGCCGATTTACTTGATGATGATTTGCGTTTGCGAGTACACAAATGTTCTATCTGTCCTCGAAAGCAATGTTCGTTTTCGAGCAGCCATATATTGTTTATATCGACAGTATTAAGATTGATTTTACGTTTTTTGTAAGCCGCATCGTGAGGCGACACGTAAGCATAAAATTTTTCATAATATACAGGATATTCTACAAGTTCGGAATTATTGAGCGGTCCGGCAAGCACTCCACCGTCCAAGTTTCCGTTCATAATTTCTTTTATAATATTTTCTGTAGTACATTCTTTCAATATAAGTTCAACATCGTTGTGTGTAGCAAGATGTTGATGAAGCAATTCGGGAACCAGATATGTGGCAATGGTAGGAATAATTCCAAGTTTGAATTTGCCTTTTACGATATTTTTTTCGTTTTCGACAATTTCTTTTATTTGTTTTAGATGCTTAAGCGCTATGCGAGCCTGAGCAATCACCTGTTCGCCTGTTTGCGTGGGTTCGACGGGATGTTTTGTTCTATCAAAAATCCTAATATCAAGTTCCTCTTCCAGTTTTTGAATCATCATACTCAATGTCGGTTGAGTAACAAAACAAAATTCCGCCGCTTTTGCAAAATGTCTGAAATTGTCAACGGCTACAATGTATTCTAATTGTTGTACTGTCATATTTTATAGATTTTATTTATGCAAAGATAAAAAATATCAGTTTGATTTATACTAAAAGACAATATATTTTTGCAAAAATTTTTATAAACGTATTAATAATTTAAAATTATGGAAAGTATAATTAACTCACAATTGCCTGAATTTAAATTGCAGGCATATCAAAACGGAAGTTTCAAAACAGTAACAAGTCAGGATGTTTTGGGAAAATGGTCGATTTTCTTTTTCTATCCTGCCGATTTCACATTTGTATGTCCGACTGAACTTGAAGATTTGGCAGATATGTATTCCAAATTTCAGGAACTGGAAGTTGAAATTTATTCGGTAAGTACCGATTCTCATTTTGTTCACAAGGCATGGCACGATGCTTCGGCAACAATACGCAAAATCAATTATCCGATGTTAGCTGACCATACAGGAACATTGAGCCGCGCATTTGGTGTTCTCAACGAAGAAGATGGCTTGGCTTATCGCGGTACTTTTGTAGTAAATCCGCAAGGAAAAATTAAAATTGTAGAAATTCACGACAACAGCGTAGGACGCAATGCTGCCGAACTGTTGAGAAAAGTGGAGGCAGCAAAATTTGTAGATGAGCATCCCGATGAAGTTTGCCCCGCCAAATGGAAAAAAGGCGATGCTACTCTTAAACCAAGTATTGATTTGGTTGGAAAAATTTAAAATTCATCATTAGAACGCAGATTGAGTTACAGATGATTTAACATTCAACGAAATGGTATGATTATTTTAACTTTATCTGCTTTCTTTATTTTCTATTACAATTATGTTAGACAATGATATAAAACAACAGTTACAGGGTATTTTTGCCAAACTGCAAGCCGAATATACGCTTGACGCAACAGTTCCCGAATCGCATGAATACAGAAAAGATTTTGAAGATTTTTTGAACGATGTTGCTTCAACTTCCGATAATATTATCTGTAAAATAAACAATGGCGCACAATTAGCATTTTTGCTGTTGAAAAACGGGAAAGAAACAGGAATTAAATTTCGCGGAATCCCGAGCGGACACGAATTTTCATCGCTGATACTTGCAATACTCAACAGCGATGGGCAAGGAAAAAACATTCCCGACGAAGCCTTGATTAACAGCGTAAAAGCGCTGAAAGGCAAAATCAATCTTACGACTTATATATCGCTTACATGCACCAACTGTCCCGATATTGTTCAGTCGTTGAATTTAATGGCTTTGCTCAACAGTAACATTAGGCACGAAATGGTTGATGGCGCACTGTACCAAACCGAAGCTGACAGTTTGAACATACAAGCCGTTCCTTCTGTTTTTGCCGACGGACATTTGCTTCATGTAGGCAAATCCGATTTCGGAACTTTGCTCGAAAAACTCAAGGCACATTACGGTTCTGAAGTAAAATCAAATCAAAGCGAAACCAAACAGTACGATGTTGCAGTTATAGGCAGCGGACCGGCAGGAACATCTACGGCAATTTATTCGGCGCGAAAAGGTTTGAAAGTTGCTATAATCACAGAACGAACAGGCGGACAGGTGAACGATACGGTGGGAATTGAAAATTTGATTTCAGTTACTTATATAACAGGAAAACAACTTGCCGCGCAACTCAAAACGCATATTCAACATTACGGTATCGACCTGCTTGAACATCGCCGAGTAGAAAAAATCGCCGATGAAAATAATAAAAAAATAATATTCACATCAACAGGCGAAAGATTTACCGCTTCGTCAATCATCATAGCAACAGGCGCAAACTGGCGAAAATTGAACGTTGCAGGCGAAACCGAATATATCGGGCGAGGAGTTGCTTTTTGTCCGCATTGCGATGGACCTTTCTATAAAGGAAAACATGTTGCCGTTATCGGAGGAGGAAATTCGGGAATAGAAGCAGCAATCGACCTTTCGGGAATATGCTCAAAAGTAACGGTTCTCGAATACGCCGACAATCTTAAAGCCGACACTGTTTTACAGGAAAATGCGAAAAGCCGTAATAACATCGAAATCATAACAAGCGTTCAAACGACAGAAGTCGTGGGAAATGGCGAAAAAGTAACAGGTATCAGCATAAAACATCGCAACACGGGAGAAGAAGAAACTTTCAACCTCGATGGAATTTTTGTACAGATAGGATTAGCCGCAAACAGCGGAGTTTTCAAAGATTATGTAAAGACAAACAAAGCGGGAGAAATCGAGATTGACGAGCATTGCCGTACAAGTCGGCGGGGAATTTATGCCGCCGGCGATGTTACAAATATTCCGTATAAACAGATTATAATTTCTATGGGCGAAGGCGCAAAAGCAGCATTAAGCGCTTTTGAAGATCATATTCGCAATTTTTCTGCTGAATGACATTCTAAATATTGAATAATTTTTCGGGTGGTGATTTAAAAAGTATGTTTGTATAAAAAATTGACAATGAGGGAAAAAGTTGTATATTTGTTGAATAAAAATAAAGATAGAACTTGATTGCCCTCATTGCCAAGAGACAAAGATAAAAAATGGCTTGAAATCGTATGGATTTTATTGATGATGGTTCGCTGTATGGGTATCGAGGATAATAATTGACGGTTAAGACACCGTATCGGACGTGCGTTTAGAAAAAACCTGCTGTTTTTCTAAAATTATACGCAATCACCTGAAAATATTTAATCTGGCTTTCTTTTATATTAATTTTGGATATGTATAATTATGATAGCATACTTTTTAAATCACCACCAATTTTTTTATGTTGTTATATGTCTTTGTCTTTTTTTCATTATCTAATTGTAATTACCAAATTCTGGTTAATTCTTGTAATTTTATGTTTCCCATTTCTATTTTTTATCATTCATATAATGTACTCATTTCTTATTTATATTCTTCATTTTCTTTTCTTTTATTCTGCCCATATTATTTCTGATGCGTTTTCTATACCATCTTCTACCAATGTTTGCATAAATTCATTATAAAATTCGGTATCCATTACCTGTAATAATTTTGCTGCCAATACATTCCAATTGCTCTCGTTTTGCAATGCTTCTATTAACTTTTGTACTCTATCTGTATTTCGTAAATATTTTAAAGCAAAATTTGTTCCAAATACTATACCACAATTGAAAGTTCCTTTTACCACTCCTTGCAAGAAGTTATCAGGATTATTTCCCACTGCCATTTGGCGAGGTGAGAAGCGGCAGGCGTATAATCCATAAGATTGCTGGTTGTGCCTGCGGCAATATTTCCGTAATCGTTGTCGAATGTGTGCTTCAAAGCCCAAATGCCGTGTCCGAGTTCGTGTGCCGCTATGGTGTTTATTTCATTTGCAGGTATTTGATTTTTAAATAAATATCCGAAGCGTCCGCCGATATATTTGATTGTATGTAATTTATTTGTGGGCATTTGTTGTTTGTTTTTATTGAATGGCATGTTATCCATCCAGTATTTTTCTTTTAATTTTAATTTTTCTACAAGTTTGTTTGCATATTCAAGTATTTCTTTTGAATAATTTCGCAAATTATTTTTGTCTATTGATATTTTCATCTCAATTCCATAATATTCGCATAAATCTAATAATGTATCTAAAATATACAAATCAAAAACAAAATGTTCTTCGTCTGATATTAATGCAAACTTTCTATTTATAGGAAGCATCTCTATATATTTTTCAACAAAATATGCATTATCAAGCCTATCTAATCCCTCTAATAAATTAATGATATCAATAGGCTTGTGACTGTATCCATTCGTTTCTACAAATTTTTTAATTATATCATCACATTGTTTCTGTGTTTTGGGGTCATTCATTTTTAACAAATAGAAATAATATGTATCTATATCTCCATATTTATTTATAAAAGATATAGTATATATCCATTTTTTTATTATCTTTGCGCTATGAAACGCTGTTTATTCATATTAGCATTTATTTTTGTCGGCTGTGCCGTATTTGCACAGGCGAAACAATCCATGATTAAAGACTGCGCCATAACCAAAGATTTTGGCTTTATGAGCAAAACCTTTGAACTTTGGGGAACAGTTCGGATCGTAACCGACCCCAAAGAGCATTCCGATTTTGATGTAAGGCTTGTAAAAAGTCCCGGACTTGCCGCCATGTACATCAAAATAACCGAAAAACCAAGCAAATGTGGTGAATGGCGTTTTGTCAAAAATGCCGAAGATGCGGATTTTTCCATCCGATTTATAACAGATAAAGATGAATGGGTGAATTTTACCATTTGCTTTGTCAACTCCGAACCCGGCAGCAGATACTGATTTTTCATCCTATTTTCCTCCCAAGTGTTATTTTTCGACTGCCTCCCGAACTGCTAAAATTTGTTTCGGTTGCTATCACATAGTAATTGCCGTTTTTATATTCATATTCGCTGTCGCGCAGTTCTATTTTATAAGCCGGCTCAACGTAAGGAATAAGCCAGCCTGTAATACTGCCCTCGTAGCCGTCATAAACCCATAAGTTATATTCGCTTTCGGCTACCCTTTTTATATCGGCATCGTTGGTAGTTGTTTTTTTCCTCTTTTTTGTGTCAGACCATAACAAGACAAGACATCAATTATCAATTGTAAATTATCAGAGGCATCAGCATAAATTATTAACTTTTTTTCAACACACCCCCAAAAAATCATCTCATTAACAAAAAAATAATTACTTTTGCGGCAGTAATAATAAAAATTTAAGGGTATTTATGGCAAAAAACACAAATTTACGTTTTGATGCATTAAAAGAATGTGCAAAACATCACGCTGAAAGATTTCACGTGGAAAATGCAAAAATTTCGGAATATTTCGGAATAAATGTTTTCGACAGGGAAACAATGCGCAAATATTTATCGGCAGACGCTTTTACTGCTGTTGAAAATGCAGTTGATGGCGGCGAAAAAATCGACAGGAAATATGCTGATATCATTGCGGCAGGAATGAAAAATTGGGCTGTAGAGCGTGGCGCAACTCATTACACTCATTGGTTTCAGCCGTTGAATGAGGCAACTGCCGAAAAACACGACGCTTTTATCGAACTTGATAAAAATTCGAGAGTTTTTGAAAGTTTCAAAGGCGATTTGCTTGTGCAGCAAGAACCTGATGCATCAAGTTTTCCGAGCGGCGGATTGCGCAATACATTTGAAGCGCGCGGTTATACGGCTTGGGATCCTTCGTCGCCGGCTTTCATCATTGATAAAACGCTGTGTATTCCTACTGTTTTTGTATCGTACACAGGCGAATCGCTCGATCTTAAAACTCCGTTGTTAAAATCTCATACGGCGCTTGATAAGGCAGCAACAAAGATTTGTCAACTGTTCGACAAGGATGTAAAGCGTGTATTTTCGACACTGGGTTTGGAACAGGAATATTTTTTGGTTGACAATGCACTGTTTAATGCGCGTCCCGATTTGCTGCAAACAGGACGTACGCTTATGGGACATACATCCGCAAAAGATCAGCAGCTCGAAGATCATTATTTCGGCTCTATTCCATCGCGAGCATCTGCATTTATGAAAGATTTGGAAACAGAAGCATATAAGTTGGGAATACCTTTGAAAACGCGGCATAATGAAGTTGCTCCACATCAGTTTGAATGTGCGCCTTCGTTTGAAGAGGCAAATCTGGCAATAGATCATAATCTGGTATTAATGTCGCTGATGAAAAGAATTGCAAAACAGCATCAGTTGAAAGTTATTTTTCACGAAAAGCCTTTTGCAGGAATTAACGGCTCGGGAAAACACAGCAACTGGTCGATGATGACAGATAAAGGTAAAAATCTGCTGTCGCCCGGAAAAACTCCCCGCACAAACTTGCAGTTTCTCACATTCTTTGTGTGTACAATAAGCGCTACTCACGAACATGGATATTTGTTAATGTCGAGCGTAGCAAATCTTTCAAATTCGTACCGTTTGGGAGGCAACGAAGCTCCGCCGAGCATATTGTCGGTATTTTTGGGAAAAACCCTGTCCGAAGTTCTCGATTCACTCGAAAATACTATAAGCACAAAAAAAATGACTCCCGACGAAAAAACCGATTTGAAATTAAACATAGTCGGTAAAATTCCTGAAATCATGCCCGACAATACAGATAGAAACCGCACATCGCCGTTTGCATTTACAGGAAACAGATTTGAATTTAGAGCAGTAGGCTCGTCAAGCAATCCCGCATCGTCGATGATTGTTTTGAATGTTGCAGTTGCTCAGCAGTTGACGCGATTTTACAGCGAAGTGGAAACGTTCATCTCAAACGGAATGAAAAAAGACGAAGCCATATTTCAGGTTTTGCGTAAATTCATAAAGGAATCGCACAACGTACTGTTCGATGGAAACGGCTACAGTCCCGAATGGCACAGAGAAGCGCAAGAAAGAGGATTGAAAAGCATAAATAATATAACGGAAGCATTCGGAGCTTATTTGCTCGAAAGTTCGCGAAAACTTTTTTTTCAGTTCAATATACTTTCCGAAAAGGAACTCGAAGCCCGTTACGAAATTCTGAATGAAACCTATATGAAAAAAATCCAGATAGAATCGCGCGTTTTAGGCGATTTGGCAATAAATCATATCATACCCATAGCCATTCAATATCAGAATGTTTTGATAGAAAATATTAGAGGACTGAAAGAATTTTACAGCGAAGAAGAATTTGAACAGTTTGCAAAGCCTCAATTGAATACGCTTAAAGAAATCTCGCTGCATGTGAAAGAAATTCGTACTCAGGTTGAAGATATGATTGAAGAACGCAAAAAAGCAAATATAATTGAAAATTTTGCAGAAAAAGCAAGGATTTATTCCGACAGGGTACTGCCCTATCTCAATTCTATTCGTTATCATATTGACAAATTGGAACTCGAAGTTGACGATGCGATGTGGTCGTTGCCCAAATATAGAGAATTATTGTTCTTACATTAAATTATCAATTGTTAATTGCTAATCGCTCGCGCATAATGAGGCTCTGATTTTATAATTTTGAAATTCTTGAATTTTTAAATTATAAATTATTTCGTTTATGTCAATATATTTTGTATTTTTGCGAAATGTAAAACATCAATAATATGAAAAATGTCATTTTATCATTATCGCTAATAGCAATACTGTACGGATGTTCGCAAACATCCAGCACTTCAAAAGTCGCTGCAAGTCAATCGCCGGTAGAATCATTCGACAAGTTTTTTCAATCGGTTGTCGATACCGTGAGACAACAATTTGTTCCCGACAGAAGAGTAAATATCTTCGATGTCAAAATAAAATATGCAGATGACAAAGTAACGCTGAAAGGCGTAACTACGCTTGCCGAAGCAAAAACCGAACTCTTGAACAGGATGCAGGAATTTTTGAACAGAATACTGACTGCAAATAAAAATATTGTGGACAGCATAAGCCTTCTTCCCGAACAAAGTCTGGGAGATGAAACTTTCGGAGTGGTAACGCTTTCGGTTGCAAGTATGCGAACTTCGGGAGAATATTCGGCTGAAATGGCAACTCAAGCCCTGCTTGGAACGCCTGTGAAAATTTTGCAAAGCGGCAGTTGGCTGCGCGTACAAACTCCCGATGGATACATCAGTTACACTTATGCAGGAAATATTAAGCGAATGAACAAACAGCAATTTAACGAGTGGATTTCGTCTCCCAAAATTATTTTCACCGAAAACTATGGATTTGCATATACAGCGCCAAATTCGAGCGATGCAGTTTCTGATATGGTTGCAGGAAACATGCTCAAACTCGAAGATGAAACAGAGCAGTATTACAAAGTTTCGTATCCTGACGGCAGAATCGCATACGTAGATAAAAAACAGTCAAAAAAATCGGATGAATGGATTTCGTCAATAAACCTTACCGGCGATAATATTGCCGATTATGGAAAACGGTTTATGGGAGTACCTTACCTTTGGGGCGGCACATCGTCAAAAGCGCTGGATTGCAGCGGATTTGCAAAAACAGTTTACTTCATGCACGGCGTAATTCTTCAACGGGATGCTTCGCAACAATGCTACACAGGACAGCCGATAGACCTGAGCGATGATTTTAAAAATCTTAAAACAGGCGATTTACTGTTTTTCGGCAGTAAAGCCCAAAACGGAAGAAAGGAACGCATCGGACACGTTGCTATTTATATCGGCAACAAACAGTTTATACACGAAGCCACGCAGGTTAAAATAAACAGCCTTGACCCGTCGGCTGCAAATTACGACAGGTACAATACAAACCGCCTTGTACGCGCCTCGCGCATTATCGGAAATATTGACACAAAAGGAATAACAACAGTCGAAAGCAACGAATTTTATCAAAAACAACAATAATTCACAATTAATAATTTACAGTTTTAACATTATCACTATGGAAAAAAGCAGAAGAAATTTTTTGAAAACAGCAGCGCTGGCAACTGCTGGCACAGGCTTACTTTTAAGCGGAACAAACGCAAACCTGTTTGCAAATCCCAAACCACGCCGACCTCTGCCCGGCTCGGGAAAAATGAAACTCACGTTTCGCCCTGTCGATCTGCAACTGAAATACACCTTTACAGTTGCAACATTCTCGCGTACAATGACGCCAAGTGTACAGGTTGAAATAGAATACGAAGGCGTAACAGGTTATGGCGAAGCTGCAATGCCGCAATATCTCGGCGAATCGTCAGAATCGGTTATGGCATTCCTGAAAAGAGTAAATCTCGAACAGTTCAGAACCCCTTTCGAAATGGATGACATCCTGAACTACGTAGATGGAATTACCGAAAACAATACAGCCGCAAAAGCATCTGTCGATATTGCCCTGCACGACATGGTCGGAAAACTTATTGGACAGCCATGGCATAAAATCTGGGGACTGAATATTGACAAAATCCCGCCGACAACATATACCATAGGTATAGACAAACCGGACGTAGTTCGCAAAAAAACACAGGAATACGTGAACGATTTCAAAATTCTGAAAGTAAAACTCGGAGGAGCAAACGACAAGGAAATGATAAATACAATTCGCGAAGTTACCGACCTCCCTATTGCCATTGATGCAAATCAGGGATGGAAAGACAAACACTACGCACTCGATATGATTCACTGGCTCAAAGAAAAAGGAATTGTTGTAATAGAACAGCCAATGTCGAAGAAAAAACTTGACGATATTGCATGGATTACGCAAAACAGCCCGCTGCCCGTTTTTGCCGACGAATCGCTGCAGCGCCTCACAGATATAATGAAACTCAAAGACGCATTCAACGGAATAAATATAAAACTTATGAAATGCACAGGAATGCGCGAAGCATGGAAAATGGTCAATCTGGCGCGTGCTCTCGACCTCAAAATTATGATAGGCTGCATGACCGAAACATCATGCGCAATATCGGCGGCTGCACAATTGTCGGCTGCTGTTGACTTTTGCGACCTTGATGGAAATTTGCTGATTGCACCAACCGCCGACCTCTACAAAGGCGCAACACTGCAAAACGGCAAAATGATGCCAACCGATTTACCCGGAATAGGAATTGTAAAAAATAAATAACCATGAAACGTATAATATTATTAGCATTACTTGCAGCAGTAGTGGCAGGCTGCGGAGCAGACAAAGCCGCAAAAAAAACAGGCTGGGACGAAGACGGCTTGAAAGGCAAAGTGAAAAGCATAAGACTTGCTGCTTATGAAGCCGTAGAAAAATTCGGCGAACTTACCAAGAACGGTATTGCTGACGGCGACGACAATAATACCTTAAAAAAATATGACGACAAAGGAAACATTATTGAAGAAAACTGCTATAATTCAGACGGCAGTTTAGGCAGTAAATTTACTTATAAATATGACGACAAAGGAAATCGGATTGAAGGAAACTGCTATAATTCAGACAGCAGTTTATTAGTGGAATTTACTTATAGATATGACGCCAAAGGAAATAAGATTGAAGAAAACGTGTATTATTCAGACGGCAGTTTAATCTATAAATATACTTATAAATATGACGACAAAGGAAATCAGATTGAAGAGAATGAATATAAATCAGACGGCAGTTTACTCTATAAATATACTTATAAATATGACGCCAAAGGAAATAAGATTGAAGCAAACCTCTATAATTCATACGGCAGTTTAGATTTTACAGTTACTTATAAATATGACGCCAAAGGAAACAGAATTGAAATGAATGCCTATAATTCAAACGGCAGTTTGAAAAGTAAATCTACATACAAATATGACGACAGAGGAAATCGGATTGAAACGAATGACTATAATTCAGACGGCAGTTTAGACAGGAAAGAAACTTTGAAATACAAATATGACAATAAGAACAACTGGATAGAGCGGATAGAATATAGAGGCGAAGCAAACATAGCAACCGAAATTGCCGAGCGAACAATAGAATATTATGAGTAATTAATAATTAATAATTAATAATTAATAATGGATTGCTTCACCGCTTCGCGGTTCGCAATGACGAAAAAAAAGGTAAATAAAAAACGTTAAACAGAATGCTAAATGAAATAACAATCAATAAGGAAATGTCTCGTAGAGACAGAATGTTGGTAGAACGAAACATAATCGCCTCCGTGCGTTTTGCGCGGAGCAGCGACGAAGTTAATCCAGAGAAACAAAGAATAATTAATAATTAACAATTATAATTAATAATAACAAATGACAAAACAGAAAATACACAATACAGACTGCATAATGCGAAACAGCAAACGGCGTATCGCATATCTGTTTTGTCTGTTCATGCGAATATGCTCGGACAAATCAGGTCGTATTTATCCGTTCATACGAATATGCTCGGACAAATCAGGTCGTATTTATCCGTTCATGCGAATATGCCCGGACAAATCAGGTCGTATTCATCCGTTCATGCGAATATGCTCGGACAAATCAGGTCGTATTCATTCGTTCATGCGAATATGCACTAAGCTTGCGCATCTGTTTTGTTCATACATTAATAAATCAGCGAAAAAGATATTCTTAATAAATATTACAGTATTAAATTATTAACCGGTTAAAATAAAAAATTATGAAAGAAATTATTACACGCATTAATTTGCAGCAGTTGAAGAACGAAACTCACGTTCAGTTTAACGAAAGCGTTAATTCCGTTTTCGTAAAGTACAACCCTCAGGCTTTGGGCGTCAAGGCTCTGTATGATTTATACAAGCTGACCTTCGACAACGAACTCGAGGCGCTCGACTTTATCCGCAAAAGTGAACTTACAGCAAAAATTTCGGAGCAGGATCACAGTCGCGACATTATATATCGAGGATTTACAGATACGGTCAAAGGCGCAACCAAGCATTTCGACCCCAAACATGTTGCAGCTGCCGAACTGCTTTACGGCATTATCAGACATTACGGCAATATTGCGCAGAAAACTCTTGATGACGAAACGGCAGCCATCAACGACCTTGTGCGCGAACTCGCCCTGCCCGCCAACGCCGCAGCCATTAGTCTGCTCAACATGCAGACGTGGGTAGATAAACTTGTTGAAGAAAACAGCCTGTTTGTCGCGCTAATGTCAGAGCGATATGCAGAAACAGCCGAACGCACGCCGTTCAGAATGAAAGCCACACGCGCCGAAACCGATAAATATTATCATGCAATCGTCAGTCAGATTGAAAATCAGTGGCTGGCAGGCGGCGCCGTAAACGAAGTCTTTGCAAGAGAACTGAACGCCGTTATCGAACGTTTTAAAAATATCCTTGCACAGGAAAAAAGGGAAAGAAAAGCAGTTAACAATAATGAAGATTTAATCTAAATAACAGATTAAACCTCAAAACGGAAAAAAAAGAAATAAGACAGTACAACAAATAAAACTGTGGATAATACATTATTAATATTATAAAACATAAACAATGAAAAAAATATTTATTCTGACATTTGCAGCGCTGACACTATGCTCGTGCAGCGATAAAAAACAAAGAGCAATGGAAAATATCAACAGCGAAATTGCAGCGGGAAATTTCACAATTGCCGATTCGCTGATTGACAGTTATATTTCGCAAAACGAACTTGGCGAGGACGAAAGGTACGAACTCAATTTTCAGAAGGATTTGATGCATCGCAAAAGACTCGATTTCAGAAGCGACAAAGAATCTGTTGTCAAATATATTTCCAGATATTACCCCGAAGTGGACGATGCAATGCTCGAAAAATGGGAAAAGTCAAAGGCTCTCGAAACGATGATGATAGATGGAGAAAAAAAGTACTTCAACAGGGCAGCGCGAAATCTTTTTCGCATCGACAGGGAGGCAGGCAAACGCAAACTTGAAGTCGATGGAGAAAGCATAGACGAATTGCAGTTATTGCTCGAAAAACATTTGCCCGAAGTAATGGCGCAGGCAAAAGAGTCGCCCGCCCGGCAAAGCGTTCCAAAGAAAATGAAAATCACATATACGCTTACAGTTCCTGCAAATACAGTTCCTGCAAACGAAACAATTCGCTGCTGGCTGCCTTATCCCCGCACCGACAGTCGCCGACAAACAAACATCGAATTGCTTTCGGTTGATGCCGCCGATTATCTGATTTCTTCGGACGAATATTTGCACAAATCGCTGTATATCGAAAAAAGGGCAGTGGAAAACGAAGCTGCTGTTTTCAAATATTCGTTTTTAATGTCGGCTGCCGCCGAATGGTTCGATTTGAAACCCGAAAATATCAAGCCCTACGACAAAGAAAGCGAACTGTATAAAAAATATACTGCCGAACGTAACACACACGTCATTTTCAGCGACCTGATAAAAGAATATTCGGCAAAAATCGTTGGAAACGAAACAAATCCTCTGCTCGTATCAAACAAAATTCTTCAATACATCAAAGACAGTTATCCATGGGCAAGCGCACTCGAATATTCAACCATGGCAAATATTCCCGAATATGTAATCGAAAATAATCACGGCGACTGTGGAATGGTTGGACTGCTTTATATTACATTGTGTCGTTACAACGGCATTCCTGCAAAATGGCAAAGCGGATTCATGCTTCACCCCGGCGATGTCAATCTGCACGACTGGGCTGAAACTTATTTTGAAGGTATCGGCTGGGTTCCTGTCGATCCATCGTTTATACGCCGCAGTTTTGCCGACAAGGATGTAAATGCTTTCTACTCAAACGGAATAGATGCTTATCGATGGATTGTAAACGACGACTATTCGCAGGAATTTTCGCCTGCAAAAAAATATCCTCGCAGCGAAACTGTCGATTTTCAGCGCGGCGAAGTTGAATGGAGCGGCGGAAATCTTTATTTCAATAAATGGAAATGGAATATTGATGTTGAATATCTGGATTGAAAATAATTTGTTCTGGAACTTGTAAATTGCAGCAGAAACGGTTAAGTCTTTTTTTGAGGTGCTATTATACCGCACACAGTTATACACACCGGTCAATATCACGCCGTCCTGAATTGAAAATCGGCGGAGCCAAAGGACGTAATTTTCATAGCCGCAGGTCAACGACCTGCGGGGAGAGAACGGCATACCCCTTCTGCCTGAAAGGCAGACTTCTTAATCACTTGTCGCACCTTTCAGGTGCAGGTTCGTGAGGCGGCTTTTTCCGCAAACTGCGCTATCGCTTGTATGCGGTTCAGTCTGGGAAGCCGTTTTTTGCCCGTTAGGGCGTTATGTGAATAACCGTAAGTGCAACTTACGGACATCGCAATACGCAGAACATCAACCCGTATGGGTTGAATTATCACCTGACTTTGACACTTGGGTGTCGCAACTCATTTTGAGGCGTTGAGAATCTCATATTTTCAGCATTTTAGTTCAACCCTACGGGTTGAGGTTGGTTGTGTTTCGTGTTAT
>JAISYZ010000177.1 GCA_031269545.1 Prevotellaceae bacterium | reverse complement strand
GTAGAAAAATAATTGCCGCCGATATTTTCGCGCGAAGCGCTGTCGCTGACTTGAAACACCGTCGGCAACTCGCGCGACATGCATGTGTCTGCGTTTCTTTCTACCAATATTCTGTCCCTGACGGGACAGCCATCATTTTCAAATCGGTCAAACAAAACATTTGTTTCTGCAAAAATCACTTTTTAAGAGCGACCATTTAATGACTAAAAGCGCATCGTTGCAAATAGAGCGAAGCAACCCAAAAAAATGATTATAAATGGATTGCTTCGTTACTATGGCACAGCCTCTTTTTACTTCTTGAAACAGCAGAAGTTTATTCGTGCTGCATCAGGTGTTTAACTTACCTGTTCTATATTCCATACAAATGCTCTCAGTCCTTGCATTTTGGCTGTTTCGTCAAGTTTGCGCAAATCGGTCATGATTTTTTCTGCTTTTTCGTCTTCTGTAATTACAAGCATTGACGAGTTCATCGATGGCCAGGCATGACTGCCATAATGCGGTTCTCCATCAACGGTTCCGCGTCCTTCGGTGAGCGCCCATTTTGTAAATCCGCGAACTTCATTATTATCAAGAACATTAATTATTCTTTCGGACAGAGCCTGATTGTGCGATATAAATATTGCTTTCATATATTTTCAAATTTTATTAATTAACAGGATTATTCAAACGTTTGATTGAGAGTTTCAATTCTTCAATTTCTTTTCGTTCATCTTCGCTTGTCTTTTTCTTTCTGAATGTTTTATTGCTTACCAGCAAGGCATACAAAACAGGTATTACCAACAGTGTCAACATGGTAGAGAAAGTCAAACCGCCAATGATTGCTATTCCCATAGGTTTCCATATTTCGGAGCCTACGCCGCTTCCTATTGCAAGTGGTAACATTCCCAATATTGTTGTGAGCGAGGTCATAAGTACGGGACGCAAACGGCTTTTTCCAGCCATAACAACAGCTGTACGCACTTTGTTGCCTCGTTCTACAAGCAGGTTTGTATAATCAACCATCACAATACCGTTTTTCACAACAATACCGACAAGCATCACAGCGCCTATCAGGGCAATAATGCTAAGCGGCGTGTTTGTTAAAAACAGAGCAAGGAATACGCCTGTAAATGCAAAAGGAATTGTAAACATAATGATAAACGGCATTTTGAACGATTCAAATTGCGTTGCCATAACAATATAGACAAGAATGATAATAAGAAAGAGCAGCGTCATCATATCCTGAGTTGATTCCTGTTGATCTTCGATTGTGCCGCCGACAACAATATCTACTCCTTGCGGCGTTTCATAAGTCTGCAAAAGCGTTGATACTTCGTTTATCACATCTCCAAGTGCAGCATCTGCCGATAGTATTGCATTGACGCTTACAAGTCGGCGCCGATTTTCGCGTTCGATTGCGGGAGCGGCAAATTCGTCGGTAACGATTGCTACTTCGCCGAGTTTTATTCGCTGTCCCAAATTGTTTGCTAATGTGATATTTTCTATATCTTTCAACGATTTGCGAAATTCTTCGGCATATCTTACAACAATATCATATTCATCTCCATCTTCGCGATATTTGCTTGCAATAAATCCGTCTATTCTGTTTCGTACTGCATTGGATGCTATGGCGCTTGTCATTCCGTAGTATGCGAGTTTTGTTCTGTCGAACTGAACATTATATTCGGGGCGCATATCATCGCGCGACAGTTGAACATCTCTCAACCCGCTTACTTCTTTTGACAATCTGTCTTTCAATTCCAAAGCGACAGTGTTGGTTAAGTCCAAATCATTGCCGAATATTTTGAGTTGTACGTTGCTTGGACCTCCCATCGAGCCATTATTTCCTCCCGGAATAACGGAAGATTGACGAATTTCTGGAATATCTGCAAAATCTTTTCTCAACAGGTCGGATATTTCAAAAATTGTTCGGCTGCGTTCGGTAGAGCGCGGCAGACGCATTCTGACATTGATTATGTGCGAGCCTGTTGATTGCATTGCTGAAAATGCATTTGAACCCGAATTTGCTCCTGCGCTTGTTGACAAAATTTGTACTTCCGGATATTTTTCGGCAACTATTCCTTCTATTTTACGTGTAATTTTTGAAGTATATTCTACACTTACATTCTGTTCTAACTGTACTGTTGCAGTAATCATTCCGTTATCGTCCTGAGGGAAAAATTCGATAGGAACAACCGATAATAACATAAGCGAATACAAAAATATTGCAACAGCTATTACCAAAACCGATATTCGATGCCATACAGCCCAGGTTAGAAGTTTTGCATACCAAACATCCAAAAGAGCAAGAAATTTGTCAATAGGTTTGTAAATGATGCCTATGCCCTTATAATTGTGGATTCCGCCTTCGAGTTTAAGTATATATGCCGAAAGCATTGGCGTGAGCGAAATAGCAACAGTTGTCGAAACACAGATAACAATTGATACTATCCAGCCCAGTTCGCGGAACATAATTCCCATCATTCCCGATACAAGAGTAAGCGGAAGAAATACGGCGACAATTACAAGTGTTGTAACGATTACCGAAATCCAAACTTCGTTTGTTGCATACACCGCCGCTTCTTTGGGCGTGCTTCCTCTGTCGATATGTGTTGTAATATTTTCCAAAACCACAATGGCATCGTCAACAACCATTCCGATTGCGATTGACAGCGAACTTAACGATATAATATTAAGCGTACTGCCCGTGGCGTACAAATAAATAAATGCTGTAATAAGCGATATTGGAATAGTCAAACAAATTATGAATGTTGCCCGCCAGCGTCCGAGAAAAACCATAACCACCAAAATAACGAAAATGAAAGCGTACATTACAGTTTCGGTCAATGATGCGATACTGTCTTTGATTTCTTCCGAACCATCCATTACAATATCAATATTAATATCTTTTGGTAATGTTTTTTGTATTTTCGGTAAAAAATCAGAAATTTCTTCAACTATATTAACAGTATTTGCTCCCGATTGTTTCTGCACCAATATTATAAGTCCTTTCTTGCCGTTGACGTGCGAATCCATAGTCGCTTTTTCGAGAGTATCTTTAATTACGGCAATTTCGCTAAGCAAAATGTTTCTGCCGTTTTGACTGTAAACAACAATATTTTTCAAATCATCGCTGCTTTTAAATTCTCCATCCGCTTTGAGATTGAAAGTGTTATTTCCGACATCAATAGTTCCGCTGGGAATGTTTACGTTTTCGGCTGCTATTATGTTTCCTATCTGTTCGACCGAAAGATTGTATGCATCAATCTTGTTGGGATCGACATTAATCTGTATTTCACGTTCGGGAATACCCATAAGGCTTACAGCGCCTACTCCGTCAATACGGTTTAGCGTATTTACAAGTTTGTCGTCGAGAATTTTGTTAAGTGCCGCATAACTTTGGTCGGCAGTTGCCGTCAATACCATCACGGGCATCATCGAAGAGCTGAATTTGAATATTGTAGGATATGTAATTTCGTCGGGAAGATAATCTCTTGTGCGACTTACCACATCCCTGACATCGTTTACGGCTTCGTTAATATCGCAGCCCCATTCGAGTTCAAGCGTAATCATCGACACGTTGTCGCGCGATGTTGATGTAAGTTTTTTGAGATTGTTAACCGTATTCAAATTATCTTCGAGTACGCGGGTAATATTGGTTTCGATGTCGGCTGCATTTGCTCCCGGATATGCTGTTATAACGCTTACGTAAGGAATATCCATTTCGGGAAACTGGTCGATAGCCAAATTATTTAGCGAAAACAAGCCTAATGTTATTACGCCTATAAAAATCAATATTGTTGCTATAGGTTTTTTTACCGCTGTTTGATAAATTTTCATCTTTATTTCTTTTATTTCGTTTTTTTGCTGTTTATCGAATTTGCGATTTATGTTTACTGTTTGTTTTCAAATCGCCGATTCGTTTATATTTACAACTATTCATCAATCATTTTTAACAGTTACTTCCTTTCCATCGTCAAGTCGCGATAAACTTGTTACTGCAACTTCATCGCCTTCGTTAATTCCCGATAATATTTCAATCATATTGCCGTTTTGGTTGCCAAGCGTAACTACGCGGCGTTCGACAATGCCGTTTTTAATGACAAAAGCGTATTTTTCGTTTGTTCCTATTTGTTTTTGAACGGCAACATCCGAAATCATAATTCCTTCTTTCTGTCCAAAATTAAGAATCACTCTGCCGAACATTCCGGGGCGCACGCGTTCGTCTCTGTTTGGAAGTGTAATTTCTACGGCAAAGGTGCGTGTTGCCGCATTTAATGTTGGATGTATCAGCCTTATTTCGCCTTTGAAAATTTCGTCGCCGTAAACATCAAGTTTAACATCCGCTTTCAAGCCTTTTTTTACCTGTGTGTAATACTGTTCCGAAACGTTTATCAAAAGTTTGACAGGTTTGATTTGTTCAATAACAAGCACAGGTCTTGCTGCGTTGTACATATCGCCATCGTCATAGTTTCGGGCTGTTATTACTCCGCTGACCGGCGCAACGAGTTGAGTGTTTTCAAGCAAGTTGTTGTATGATGTAACTTGCAGATCCAAAGCCATTTTTGCAGCATCCCAGTTGGCTTTGCTTACGCCGCCTACTTTGTAGAGTTCGTCAACGCGTTCAAAATCTTTTTTGCTGTTTTCGATTTGCAGTTCGAGTTGAGCAAGATTTGTTGCGTCCATTTGAACAAGTTTTTGTCCGCTGGCAACATGGTCGCCAATTTCGACTAAAATTTTACTTATGCGCACAGGCATGTTCGGCGCAATATTGTTTGTTTTTTCAGCCTCAACCGTTGCCGTAAATTCCTGTATTCTGTCAACAAACTGTTTTTGTGCAACAGATGTTTTAACAAGCGTTTTTGTGTCAACAGGCTGTTTCTGTTCTGTGTTTTTTTTGTTGCTTTCGCTGCTGCAAGAAATAATCATTGCCAAAGCTAACAAAAGAGTTGTGTTTTTTACTAAATTCTTCATTTTATAATATCTTTATATTGTTTTCTATTTTTAAGATTTTCATTTGTCGATAAAAAATTGTTTATTCTGTGATATTTTCACGTCCGAGAGTTTTGTACAGGTCGGCTTTTGCCGTAAGGTAATTATATATCGACTGATTATATACAAGTTCGGCTTGTGTCAATGCAATTTCGCTGTCGTTCACTTCGAGAATTGTTCCTGCGCCTACTTCGTATCGTTTTACGGCTATCGATCTGCCTTTTTCTGCTTGACTTACAGTTTCTTTGTCGGATATAATCTGCTCGACGCTTTTCGTCATATTATCCAAATAACTTTGTACAAGCATACTCAACTGGCGCTCGGTGTTCAGACGGGTGTCGTTCATTTGCTGAATCTGTATTTTTATCTGTTTTGTTTTTTTGCTTGTTGTGGCATTAAACAGAGGAATGTTCAAATTAAATCCGAGCGTTGAATATGGAAACCATCTGTAATGAAAAACTCTGAAATCGTTATTCAGCGATGTGTACATATAACTGAACGATGCCGAGAGCGTAGGAAGATAATTTGTTCGCTGAATGCTTAACTGTTTTTTCAACATTT
Source organism: Prevotellaceae bacterium (assembly GCA_031269545.1). Classification (GTDB taxonomy): domain Bacteria; phylum Bacteroidota; class Bacteroidia; order Bacteroidales; family UBA932; genus JAIRKV01. The sequence continues at coordinate 6,030 of JAISYZ010000177.1, read as the reverse complement.
CGGCATTCAAATCCAACTGTTTGAGGTCGCTGTTTTGTTCGAGGTTCAACGCGCTTGCGTTGATTTGCCGTGTAAACATTCTGCGTTCGTGGTCTTTCAAATTTCCTTCTATTTCAATTTCCACTGTTGGGTCAATTCCCATTAAAACTTTAAGTTGCAACGTGGCTAAACGAATGCCGTTTTCTGCGCTTACAACATTTGGTTTTATGGAACGCATCTGCACTTCGGCGCGGATTTTATCATATTCGCTCACCAAACCCTGCCGGTATTTTGCATCTATGTTTTTATAATTCTCTTCGGCATTTTTGTAACTTTTTTCGAGAACCACATAACTGTCCTGAGCCAAAAGCAACTGATAATATGCTTTGGCAACCTGATTTACCAAATCAAGGCGCGAAGCGTTTGCCTTTTCTTTTGCCAGTGCAATGTCGGCTCTGGTAAGATTAATAGTTTTGTACAGCGCTGGCGCAAAAACAGGAAAATTTATTTGGATTCCTCCCGAATAACTGTTGTCGCTGCCGACTTGAATTGTCTGTTGCTGTCCGCCAAAATCCATAACCATTGTTTGCTTTTTCAATGCCCGCGAATATGATGCTACGGCATTTGCCTGAGGAAGCAGTCCTGCAAAAATTTCTTTGTTTGCAGCCCGTTTCAATTCAATGTTTTTGTCGGCGATTCTTATCATCGGACTTTCACTTTGTGCAATTTCTATTGCCTGTTTCAATGTAATTTTCAATATGCCCGCGTTTGTTATAACCGAATCTTGAGCGTAAATGTTTGCCGATAGTGTAAATCCAAACATTAGCATTAAAATTTTCTTCGTTTTTGAAAAATTTTTCATTATTTCTTTGTGTTAACTGTATTTTTAAAATTCATTTATTATATAATTGTGTATTTATAAGAACAATCTAAGTTGAAAAATATTTTAAAATTTATATTATTTTCAGATATATGCCTTATTTTCAGATATAAAATCTTCTATTTCCTTTAATCCCCTTTCTGTTGAAATGCCTCTGCAAAAACTGACGATAAGCGTTGTAAAAACTTCACGTGGATGAAACTGTTTTATCTCTTTAATAATATTAAGTCCTTCGACTTGCGCTATCAGCAAAGTCGATACCAAATGCAGATTCAAATCGTTTCGCACCGTTTGCTGTTCTACGCCTTTTTCAAGATATTTTGACATGACCGACAAATATGAATCTTTGTTTTCCCTGCTTTTTTTTGCAACGTTGGGATAAAATTTTTGCAAATCGGTGAAAAAACATTCCGTTGATTTTGCTGCCATTTCAGTTCCATGTTGTTCGGTAACATACTTTAGAACACTCAAAATACCGACAAGACAACTTGTCGTAGCGCTAATTATTTGCCTGACAATGTCGAGATGTTCAGCCCACATGTTTTCAAGCAGTTTTTCGAGAAGTTCTTCTTTATTGGCAAATGTTTCGTATAATGTGCGTTTTGATATTCCCGCTTCGGCGGCAATTTCGTCCATTGTTACCGAGCGTATTCCGCGCAACAGAAACAACTCGCGTGATATATTTATAATTTTATCGTACATTTTGTTTTGTTATTTTTGAGGAGCAAAAGTATATAAAACTTTTAAAACCACAAAAGTTTTTTGAGTTTTAATATTATTTAACATGAGGGTATTATATTGTAAAACGTGTTATTCGCAACGAAGAATGATTAATGCCTGCAAATTGAAGATGTGCGATTTAAATAGTCGCTCCTTAAAAATAAAATTTTCAGCAATAATACGACATTATTTCTGTCATTTTTGTTTTGACATAAAAGCAAGCAGCACGTCATTGCTTCAATTATTGAACTTTTATAACGATTATTGAATTATTAAAACTGAAAATAAATAAATGGCTGCACGTCGCTGCTTTTGATTTGCACAATAAAATATATCAAAACAATCACTACGACAGCCTTGAAAATCAATGATGTGTTTGTAAATCTGTTTTTGAAGTAATTTTCTGTTCGTAATGGCAAAAAATGTAAAATATATCCTGCCAAAATGAATATGAAAACAAGTTTATATCCCGACAACATTTGCCAAATAATTTGAGGCTGGAAATTTCCAAAAATCTGGGATAAAATTATTCGGCAATCGTTGAGCGATGTGTTGCGGAAAAATATCCATGCAAACATCACAAAATGGAATGTTAAAAATATTCCAACCCAACGCCTCAAACCGTTTGAAGATTTTACATCATTTTTGCTGCGGTGAGTGATAAATCCGAAAAATTTATGCAGGGCAAGGGCAACTCCGTGTAATGCTCCCCAAATAATAAAATTCCAGTTTGCTCCGTGCCACAGTCCGCCAAGCAACATGGTTATGAACAGATTAATATATGTTCTGATTTTTCCTTTGCGGTTTCCTCCCAGCGAAATATAAAGATAATCGCGCAACCAGGATGATAATGAAATATGCCATCGCCGCCAAAATTCCGTAATATTTGCCGATTTATAAGGCGAGTCAAAATTGATGTTGAATTTAAATCCAAGCAGCAAGGCTATACCTATTGCCATATCGCTGTATCCCGAAAAATCGCAGTATATTTGAAGTCCGTAGCCATACACGCCGAAAAGATTTTCGATGCCAGAATAAAGTGAAGGATTTTCAAAAATTCTGTCAACAAAATTTATTCCTATATAGTCGGAAATTATTGCTTTTTTGAACAGTCCGCAAACAATGAAATAAATGCCCGTGCCAATCATTTCGTTGGTAATTTTCAACGGTTGACGCATTTGCGGAATAAAATCGCGTGCGCGAACAATAGGACCTGCAACCAACTGCGGAAAAAACGACACGTAAAAGGCATAATCGAGCAGATTTTTCAAAGGTTCAATATTTCGGCGATAAACATCTATTGTATAACTTAACGATTGGAATGTAAAAAATGATATTCCTACCGGTAAAAAAATATCGGATGGTTGAAAATTTCCGTTTATTATAGACGAAAATGTGTTTCCGAAAAAATTGTAATATTTGAAATATGCAAGCAATCCAAGTCCAATGCATACGCTTATTGAGAGAAATATGCGCCTTATGTATTTTTTCTTTGCGCGGGCAATACATTGAGCAAGTAGAAAATCGCTAACTGTAATTATTCCAAGCAGAAAAAAATAAAATCCGCTGCTTTTGTAATAAAAATAATAAGAAAAGAGCGTAACGAAAATCAATCGCGGAGTTGCTCGTTTTTTCAACGCTGTGTAAGCAATAATGAAAGCAAGAAATAAAAACATGAAAAATCCGCTGTTGAAAATCATTGGTTCGTTTGGATTATAAACAAACAACGATTTTATTTTGTCAAAATCGAAACCGAGATTATTAAGCCAGTCAGTCATTATTTTTCAACACATATTCGTTATAACCTGTTATTAATGCTTCGTAGAGCAAATTGCCCTGAAGTGCATATCCATCAATTACAAAATGTAATTTGTCTTTTTGATAGTAACTTCCGTTCAACCAGTTTTGGCATGCATACTGTTCTCCTCCGACTATATTAAACAAATCCCAGCAGGCGGCGTTATGGTCGGTGGCAAACTGCGCTATTGTTGCTGCAACGTTTTTTGTGTTTTTATTTTCTGTTACCGATATTATTTTGCGATTTTTACGTCTGCGTGCGCGACTGTAGGTTGTTTTGAATGCTCCGGGCGGCGTTGTGTATAATATTGACGCATTTGGACATGATTCTTTCAAAAGCGAAAAAAGATTTTCCATCATGCCGTAATGATGCGGCGAGTCGTATCGCCCAAGTCCTTCGTTTGTGCCGAGCGAAATTATAATCAAATCGGGATTTAACTCGTGTATTTCGTCTATGTATTTATCATTCAAAAAATTTTTGCTTGTTGCTCCGTTAATTCCTATGCAATGACAAATAATTCCGGACAATCCGCTTTCTTTGGCTATTCCGTTGCTTTTGTAACCATTTATAAATCCTGTGGCGGCATTGCCGAACATTTCGGTTAATCGGCAATGTAATGCAGGCGTAAATTCGTGGCTGCGAACATGAGAATCGCCAATATGGACTATGCGCACAACAGGTTTTTCAATATTTTTAATATCGCGAATCATCATCATCTTTTCAAAAAAAGCGTATAAACTGTTCGCAGAATCCTGTATAATATTTGGTTGTGTTTCTGCGAAAGATGCAGGTAAAACAGATTCGGTAATAATATGTAATGATTTGATTTCGTCGTCTTTGTCAAAATTTGAATTTGAAAATATAAATCCGCTGCATGCCAATAAGAGAATATTCAGCATAATGAGAAATTTGATTTTTGATGTAAAGATCCGCTTCATATTTTATTGTTTTAATTCATTATATTTTTTCTTTTCAAGATATCTTTCCTTTCCATATTCAATTGCTTCAAATAAATGATTTGCAATTTGTTCTCCGCCGTGTATTTTTATATGAGTATAATCTAAATTAGCCTTTGCGGGTTTCGATTTTACATATCCAACCATTCCGCCATCAAGAGCCATTGCGTCTATCAAATTCCAAAAAGCAATACCACATTCGGATGCAATTGTTTGCTGGGCTGTCAATAAATTTTTCACTCCGGGCATTGTTTTCATTTCTCCGTCGATTTTTGCCGCTCTGTCGCCAACGCTTATCAGCAGAAAATCACTGTTCGGAAGATTATTGCGAAGATAATTTATTACGTCTGTCATTGTTTTTTTGTAATAATCATATTTGGTTTGCGTTTTCGTAGCGACATTCAAACCGTATTGCAGTATTATCAAATCGTAATTTCGTAATTTATCAAAATCTTTCAATGTCTTTTCGGGAATTGATTTAAGGTTTATGCCCGAAACGCCGCGAAGCGAATAATTATCAACGACAATTCCTGTTTTTTCATCATCCAGCGTTACACCGAAAAAACGAGTGTTTATGCCCGGATTGTCAACAGTAATTTTTATGTGCGCAATTCGTCCGTCAACAGAAATTTTCTGAATATTGTTACTGCCTTTTACCGTGTGCTGCTTTACGGATTTTCGGTTAACGGTTGTTGTAAACTTCAAATCGCCATCGGTAATAAAATAAAACGTTGCGGTCGAACATGTATCTGTTTCTTTTCCAAAGGTCGTACGACACGAAAATGTTGCCGTAGCATTTGTGTAGGGAATAAAATAATAACCTGAAATTCCCTGTTTGCTGCGACTGAAAATACTGTCGGTAATGCAATGCTCGTCCCAACCGCTGGCAGAAGTAATTACTGTTGCTCTAAATCCAGATGTAATACAATTTACAGGAACAAATCCAACTCCGTTTCCTCCGTATTTTTTTTTGAAAACATCACGCAGCGAAGCAGTCAGCAAATCGCCTTCGATAAACGAATCGCCGAAATATGCAATACGTACGGGACGGTTATTTTCGTTCAGAGCATCGTAAAAACGATTTAATGCATCGTGTTCGACAGAATAATCGTTGATGCATATTACGCCTGTTTTGCAGGTATCAACAAATTCGGGAATTATTTGAGCGAAAGTATCAATTGTAATTTCATCATTAGGTTTCTCTGCGATGCGAATGTCGGCAAGAACATCTACTTTTTTCATTTCAAAACCACCCAAATCAAATGCGGGCATCAACGAAAGCATCAGCGTACCTGCCACAACAAGAGATGTAAATATCAATACTTTATTTATTTTATTATCAATCATTATAACATAAAAAACACACAAAGATATAAAAAACATTGGCTGTTTATTAATTTGTTATTGACAATTTATTGACAATTTAATGCTTTATGAATTAATGGTTACACTTTGCTCGGCGTTTCACTCGCTACGCCAAACAGAGGATAAACACATTTTTTGTAATCCTTTTTTTGTAAACCTGACAGGTTTCCGAAACCTGTCAGGTTGTTATTCTATTATTATTATTAATTATTAATTATTAATTGTTTCTGGATTGGCTACGCCGAGCTTCGGTTGCTTCGTCATTTCATTCCTCGCAATGACGTTTTGCGTCATCTTTATTCGTCATTGCGAACTGCGAGGGCTTTAGCCCG
>JAISYZ010000138.1 GCA_031269545.1 Prevotellaceae bacterium | reverse complement strand
TTTTTATGTTTTGAAGAAATCGTTTGCCATATATAATCTTCTGTAATATTTGCAATTTTTTCATTTATTGTTTTATCATAAACACCATATTTATGATCAAAAGAAAATGCTTCAAGTGTCGGGTCAAAATATTTCCATCCTCTTAAACCGTTACCGCGGTCAAATTGACTGTTCCTGTATTGCATATCGCTATCCCATGTTGCATCAATAATAATCCATCTTCCTGATATAAAGGCTTCATTCCATGCATGATTTGTTTCTTCGCCAATATTCCGAATACTCCACGAACCTCTTGTACTTATTCCCAACGCATATCCACTTACAACGCTACACGGTATTTGTAAGCTCCGCAGCATTGCTGCGGTCAAATTAGCGTATCCTTGACATACTGTTTTTTTATTTTGTAATACTCCCAAGGCATCGGTACTTCCATAGGAGGAAGAGTAATAGCCATCCATGTTATAATAAATGTTGGAAGCTACCCAGTCATGTATTGCTTTTGCTTTTTCATAATCGGTTTCATAATTGACAGTTATCTCTTTTGCCTTTGCAATAATTTCTTCATTTTCGCTTTGAACACTATAATCTGCCATCAAAAAATCTTGAGGATTTTTATCTGAAAAATATATCAATTTATTGATTTCATATACAGGAGGAAGTTCAAAAAAACATTCGTCATTTTCTACAATAAAATATAAATCCCAACCATTACAATAATTTTTATAACCAATATTGTTAAGTATTTTCCATACATCATGACAATCTGAAAAAATCATCTTACGGTCGTCTTTTTCATACGGCAACCTGAAAGAGACTTTTCCATCTACAACTTTCTTTTTTTCTCTTTCAAATTGAATATAATTATAATATTCGTCTTGGGGAATATTGAATATTTCCATTATGCTATCCTTAACAGTAAATGATATTTCCATATCAGGCATATTGGAAATTTTGAACTCCTTTACTTGGGAACTTGCACAGGTTGGCAGAAGAATAACCAACAAACTAAAAATCAATTTATTTTTCATTTTTCTTTCCATAATCATTTGCCTGTTTCAGATTAAAATAAATAATACGATAAAAACTCCAACGGCAAGTATCATAATAAGCGCCATTCGCATTGCGTAAAAAAAATCTTTTTTAGAATCAAGCGCTTTTATAATGTCATCCATATTGTTGAACTTGTCGAACCGCTTGATATGATACAGAACGTTTCTCAAAGATTTGTCTCCTTTTATAAGGTTTGCTGCAAATACGAACATTATGACAAGACTTGTCAAGTGAAGTAAATTTCCTGTCAGATTTCCATTGCCCAGCGATGATACCAGTCTTAAACTATCTAATGCTGCGGCGGTTATCAACATAATTCCTGCGCACATCAGTATGAGTGATACAATTTTCATCCATCCGGATGAGTTGCGCAGTTTCTCGACTGATTTGTCCAATAAAACAGTCTGTTCGCTGTTAAGATTGTTGTTGCTGTTAATTTTCTGTTCCATAATTTTAAACTGTGATTTATTGATTTGATTTAACTTAAATTTAACTGTATTATAAATATGGTTAGCGAGATGGCAAATACAATCAGCATGCCTTTTCCTGCTTTGCGGGTTGAATCGTTGTATTTGTTAAATTCGCCTCCGTCGGTTGATTTTGTTGCCGTGATATAGTCAAGGGCAATGAACAGCCCGATTAATCCTCCCAGTATTGAAAACAAATATCCCGCAAATACATGTTTTCCCTGTACTCCTCGCTGCATGGCGGCTGTGGTTTTTTCCTTTTCAAGCGCCTCGCTGCTCATTCCCCTGCGCATTGCTTCACGTTCGGCAAATGTTTGTAGTTCATTGCCGCAACCGGTATAAATATTGCGCAACTCTTCGTCTGTTTTGCGACTCATAAGAAATTGCATTGCTTCGTTTTCGGAAGTTAATTTTTCAACCGGTATTCCCCGGATGCCAAGTTCTTCAACCGTCAATTCTATAAATGCTTCGTCGTAATCGGCGCGCAGCAGATATATTTCTGCCAGTTCCTCATCTGTGTACGATTTAATCATCTCCTGATATTCATCGTTAAAATTTTCTCTTTCCATGATGCTGAAATTTTTAATTTTTCTAATTTTTATTTATAAAATATTTAATTTGTTTGTTTTGCGTAATTATTAATTGTTTGTTAATACATATAATACGTATTGTATCATTGATTTTGCAGGAATGTAAAAATAAGCACTGTTGTTATTTGCAGAATGAGAAACAATCCTATTGATTTCCAATACTTTTTTTGTAATTCAAATGCTGTTCCCAGATCATTAGTATTGTTAAACCTTATAAACCGTTTGAGTTTTATGACGGACGCCAACAGGAGTGCGGCAGCCCGTACAGTTAACAGCGCAATAATACATAAAATAATAAAATACAGAACCGTAATAAATTCTGTGCCACGGAATAATATCAGCACCAGTTTTATACTTACTGATATTGCCGCAATGTCGCTTGCAATAAGCAGAATAACAGCAATAAATCTCATACACGGCAGGTATTTCCGTATATTATTGATATCCGTATCTGACAGAAACTGCTGCTGGCTGCCGTTGTTTTGTTCGTTGTTAACATCATTAGCGATGTTGTTGCTGTTCTTTTCCATGATATTATATTTTTAAAAAATTTATGCGACAAAGTTAAGTCAGATATATTTTAGAAGGCATTTCAGGGAAAATTCAGGGAAAATTTATTTTTTCGGTTGTTCCCTGAATTTTCCCTGAATTTTCCCTGAATTTTCCCTGAATTTTAATTGTAAATAATATTAACTGATTGATAAACAGTCGCCCTTAAAAAGCATTGAAATCATTTATTATACACAAGTTATAAATGCAAATTGACGAATAAAAATACCGTGTTTTACATACATACAGGCAAAAAGGGGGACTAAACAACCGAAATTGGGGACTAAATATCCGAAAAATTGACGAAAATATCCAAAAAGGGGAGGTAAACATCTGAAAAGGGGAGGTAAACATCCGAAATGGGGGACTAAACATCCGAAAAGGGGAGGTAAACATTTGAGATGAAGAAGTAAATAATTTTCAATAAAAACTGTCCCGTCAGGGACAAAATGTCGGTAAAAACATAATTGCCGCATTGACAGAAATAATGTCGTATTATTGCCGTTTTTTTTATTTTTAAGGATCGACTGACTGTGAATTAAATTTTGCCGTAAATCATATTTCATTTGGAAGATGAAATATTTTGCAAAACATTTTGCCCTTAATTCGTTTTTTTCTTTGATGGTTTAATGGACTCGAATAATTTCTTCAATAAATAGTTATTTTCCACCAGCGCTTTATTGTTGTCTAAATTTTTGTAGATATTATATTTAATTTTTCCTATTCTGTTGTTATTGTACTGAGGTCTATTCTTTGTTATTTTGTTTACTATTTCCGTTACATCGTAAGGTTTAATACCGTCGATATAAAACAATGTTACAATATACAATATGGAAGTTCCTTTTTGAAAATGTGGAACAGGCTCGAGCGGAAATGCCGATCTGTATTTGTCAAAAAAACTGTCACATTCTTTTTCTATTTCTTCGATGTTTTTTTTGTGATATTTATTTTTAAGATTTTCAATACTTTTGTCTATTTCGGCGTCTGTGAATGTAAACTTCTTTTTTATTAATTCATCCATGTCTTTTAGCAGGTCATCGAACTGTTCTTTATTGTTTTGCATCTCATAAATTTTATATTCTTTGTCAACATATTCTTTCATTTTGTTTATTAAATCTATTTTCTGTGTTTTTTCCAGTCCGCTATTAAACTTTGTTTTTTCCAGCACCTCTATTTTTTCTTTTATAATTTCGTTGTATCTTGTTTTTCTTTCGTTTGCGTATGTAATTAATTCCTGTTTTTGCGATATGACCTTTATGTCGGAGTTTAAATTTTTCAGAATATCATTAATTTCTTCCATTGGTTTATTTCTCGCTTCATCTAATATGTCAAAAAATGGCGAGATGTCCTCTTGTTTTATTAAACCAACCTCTGCTAATTCTTTTATGTTTTCCAGCCTGTCATTCACTTTATTAAATAGATTTTCAATTTTTTTAGACTGTTTTATAGCATCGTCAATCGTAATTTTGATTTCTTTCAAATTTTTATCTTCTGTTTCAAATATTTTATCATTGACGGGTTCAGAATCCAGTCTTTTCTTAATTTCCTCTAATTTCTGTTCCAATTCTTGACTGATTTTTCCGGGTATCATGTCAGTTTTTATAGAGTTTAGCATATTTTCTATTCTGTCATTCAATTTATTAAATAATTTTTCAGTTCTGATTTCGTTTTCTATTTCATCCATGTTTTTAGACACTGTGTCATTTATTTTATCACTGACAGGTTTTTTATGCAGTATTTTCTCTATTTTGTCTAATTTCTGTATTAATTCTTGATTGATTTTTTCGCGTTTAATTTCAGTTTTTACAGTGTGTAGCATATTATCCGCTCTTTTATTAAGGTTTCTTCGCATTCTTCTGCTTTTTCCGTTGATAATTTTAAAATGATATATAAGTCCTCCTGTAATAAATACCAGAACTACCAAAATCTTATAATCAATATCAGTTTTTGGATTATTTTTAATTGCTACAGGCGACAGTTTTTTATTTATATTGTCATATTCAAACAATCCAAAGTTATTACCTATAATAAATCTTAAACCGCCAATATATGCAACATTATTGTTGGTTATCTTAATATCGTTAAATATAAAATTATCTACAATATTTTTTCTTATTTTATTGCTTTGCTCTATATCGTCAATATATGCAAAACCTTGATAGCCTATTATTATTGTTGCATGTGAACTTCTGTAAACAGATTTTATCCGGTTTTTATTAATTTTTATATTCGACAAAGTATCTAAAACATTCTTGTCTTTGTGTTTGTATAAACCTGTGGAAGTTTGAATATACAAATCATTACCCCTGATTACATTCCTGATATTTCCATACCTGTTGTCCGAAATCAAAGTATCTATGTTGTTGTTGCGTTTCGAAAGTATTCTATATGCGCCTTTGTTCAAAGTTCCTACGGCTAAATCAACACCCCACTGGCAAAGCGAGGTAACATAAAGATCATCGTATGGTTTTAACGCTGTGTCGATGGAAAGAGTATTGTTATTTAATTTTTGCAGATTAAAACGAGTTCCCACATAAAGTTTTTTATCATTATCATAATAAAATATGCATCGTATATCATTGCCTTTGTCAATAGTTACGGAATTTTCGAGTTCGTTTGCATCAATATTGATTGTGTATATACAGTTATCTGTTGCAACATACATTATATTTTTTTTATTGTCCTTTGCAAAACAGCTTCCTATTATATTATTTTTATTGATATTCAAGTTTTTTATTGCACCTGTTTCCAATGATTCCTTTTTTTCATTGACAGTATATTTGTGTAATTTATTATCGGCGGTCAAAAAATAAACAACGTCATCGTTTTCAGTATCTTTGCATAAGGTAAGCACGCTGTTTTTGTCGCCATCAAGATTCTGATGATTTGAAAATCTGATTATCTTATTGTCGTGCGCTACAAAAACAAAATATTTATTGGCTGCAACAAGTTGTTTCCCAAAAATATTGGCGCTTCCGATAAATTTATATTCCATAGATTTTGTTCCCGATTCATAAATAATCTTATCGTTGCACAGCAGCCATTGCCCGCCAAGCGCATCTCTTATTCCTGCATATAACTTTGAATTACAGGCTGTATGACTTAGTATTGAGTCATTTTTTATATTCATTCTATATATTTCATTATTTACGCAGGCATGCAATATTGTGTCTTGATAGAATATATCAATAATTTCTTTATTATTAATAACAGTATCAATATTGCAAGTATCAATTATATATCCTTTGTTATCAATATCTTGTTCATTTCCGGTATTATCGGCAATTATATCGGCAACAAACAATCCTTGCTTGCTTGCCATATATATTTTTTCGTTGATGAGTAAAATTTTGTTGAAACCGTAATTAGCAGTCGAAATAAATGATTGTTTTACAGGCTGTAACTCTTTTGCTTTATATATCATATCCGCTTTCAGGAAAAAACATCCGTTTGATGTGCCAAAAACAAATAAATTTCTGATACTGTCAAATGCTATGGAATATACTCCATAATTAGTGGTTTTATTAACAATTTCAAATTCAATATCATTTTTTTTTGGATTATCACAATGAACAAGTTTTAATCCCTGGTCGCGAATGCCAACAAGTAAGTCGTTAGCATCGTTCAGTTCAAATATTTCATATATATAATTATCGCCGACATTCACAGGTACTTGTTCGTTGCTGTATATATTCTTTTTTACTATCGAACCGTTTTCCAGTCCGACAAAAATAATGCTGTCGTTGAATCTTGATTGTTTTACGCAGGTTACAGGTATCGAAAAAGAATAAATATCATGCGAAAGTATCTGTTCGCCTGTTGGTTTTTCGTTGCACGAAATTGTTAAAAACAACAAAATCGTCAAAGATGTCAGAATATTTTTCATGGTAAACAGTAATATGTAATCAGTTATTTTTATTTAACACAAAATTACATATTATTATTATATTTTACAAATTTTCGATAATATAATTAATTTTCTTTGTAAAAAGTTGATAACGTGTAATGCCTCCGTAGATGCTGTGATTTTTGTCGGGATAAATCATCATGTCGAACTGTTTGCCTGCGGAGATAAGTTTTTCAGCCATTTCGTAAGTGTTTTGAATATGAACATTATCATCGGCAGAGCCATGAACTAAAAGCAGTTTTCCGCGCAGACGATCTGCATAAGTTATTGGAGAATTACTGTCGTAACCTTCGGGATTTTCCTGCGGAAGTCCATTGAAAAGTTCGGTATAAATGCTGTCGTAAAATCTCCAGTTTGTAACAGGAGCAACGGCTATTGCAAGTTTGAACAGTTCGTATGCCTGCAAAATACAGTTCAACGACATGAATCCGCCGTAACTCCAACCCCAGATTCCAATTCGTTTTGAGTCGATATATGGCAGACTGCCAATATATTTTGCGGTTTCAATCTGGTCGATAACTTCATATTTTCCGAGTTGTCCGTAAGTTTGTTTGCGAAAATGTTCTCCGCGTCCGCCTGTGCCTCTGCCGTCAACGCAAACTACAATATAACCTTTGGCAGTAAGAATCTGTTCCCAGTCGATTTTGAAAGAATTTGTTACTTCCTGCGAACCCGGTCCGCTGTATTGAGTCATCACAACAGGATATTTTTTATTTTCATCAAAATTTACAGGTTTAATAATATATCCGTTGAGCAAAATGTTTTCACCCGTTCTGAATTGAAAAAACTCGCGTTTGGCAATGTTATATTCTTTGAGCCTTTCGCAAAGTTGTGCGTTGTTTTCCAATGTTCGCAACAGTTTGCCTGTATTTGAATGTATCGTAATGACAGGCGGAGTATTGACATCGTCGAATGAATTAACATAATATTTGAAACCTTTGCTGAAAACAGCGGAATTTGTGCCTTTTTGTGTTGACAGCATTTTTTTGTTGCTGCCATCAAGGTTTATGCAATACAGTTCGCGTTGTAATGGCGACGACTCGCACGAGAAATAATAAACAGTTTTTTGGTTTTCGTCGCAGCCTGCAAATTTGGTGATTTCCCAGTTTCCTTTTGTTATCTGATTTATCAGTTTACCATCAATCGAATAACGATAAAGATGCAAATAACCATCGCGTTCGTTTGTTAATAAAAATTCTTTGCCATCGTTCAAAAACGTTAAAAAATTATCGTCAACGCGTTTAATATAATATTCTTCGGTATCGCTGTAAATTGTTTGTGTTTTGCCGTTTTCGACATCGGCAAGCAATATGTCCAAATGATTTTGTTTGCGGTTGAGGCGAATTATGCTTAATCTGTTTCCGTTCCATTTTATTCGTGCAATATATTGATTGTTTTCGTTGCCTGTGTCCATTTTCGTTGTATTATTTGTCGAAATGTCATAAACGAAGATACTTACAGTCGAATTTTCTTCGCCAGCCTTGGGATATTTGAAACTTATATTTTTTGGATATAATTCGTTGTTAAAAGTATTCATGTTATATTCTTTTACGCGGCTTTCGTCGAATCTGTAAAATGCAATTTTTTTACTGTCGGGCGACCATTCAAACGCTCGCGTAAATTCATATTCTTCTTCATAAACCCAATCGGTATGTCCGTTTATGATTTCGTTATGTTTACCGTCAAAAGTGATTTGCTGTTCATTGTCATTATCAAGAAATTTTATAAAGATATTATTATTGCGGACAAAGGCGATTTTTGCGCCGTCGGGTGAAAATTTTGCAACTTTTTGCTGTCCGTTCAACGATAAAGATTGATACTGTTTTGTCGGAATGTCATAAACAATATAATCGGCTGTAAATGATCGGCGATAAATGGGTTTTGAATTTGTTGTAAGAAGTATTTTTGTTTCATCTTCGCTAAATTCGTAATTTTCAATTCTTCCCGTATTCTGATTTTCAAATTCTACAAGGTTTTCGACAAATTCGCCCGTGGCGTATTTGTATTTTGAAATAGCAAGGTTTTCGATGCGAGTATAATGTTCGCCATCGTTCATCGAACGTAATCCATAGAACGATTTTGATGCAAAAACACGATTAACAAGAATATCTTCGAGAGTAACATCTTTCCTGTTTGGAACAGCGTTCAAATCAAGCAAAAATGCAAATAAAACAAATGATAAAACAATATATTTTTTCATAAAACAATTTTTTTTGCAAAGATATATAAAATTCAATACTGACCGACAAAAAATATAGTTGATAAAAAAGTAATCCTTTTGCAGACTGCCCGAGAAGTTGTAATTTTGATAAACAAACAATCATATTGCAACTAATACCAAAACGGAATCAAAACAACCTGAAATATCAATCTATTTTGTTTATAATCAATTTATACAATGTTTGCAGTCTGGTATTATTTATCACAGAAAAAAGGTGAAACAGTAAAAATTGAAGCAGTTTTCTTCAAATCTTTATCGTATAATTTATTTTTGTTGGTTCATCATCCTGTCGTTTCAGGCTGTAAGTCAGTTCTTGACGTTTTATGACTTTGTTGAAATTTATTCTTATTTTTTTAGTTGATTTCAATCTTACGCCTCTGTTTTTCACTTTTCCGAACTTCAACAGTTTTACGACTCTGACGGCTTCTTCATCGCATCCGTAACCCAATCCTTTCAATACCTGTACCGATTCGACAATGCCATCATCGTTTACAACATATTGCAAATGCACACTTCCCGAAATGTTGTTCTGTTCGGCTTGTTCGGGATAATGTAAATTTTCAGAAACAAATTCGCCAAGCGCCTTATTTCCGCCGGGATATGTCGGTTGAATTATAAAATGTTTTTGCTTTTTTTCCATTATTTTATTTTAATTTTAGCAGATATTTTTTGTTGCCCGAATTATAAACTGTAAAAATATCATGTTTCGATAAAAAATCGTTCAAAGGTAACAATTGTTGCGCAAACGTGTCGAGTAATTCTTGCGGAAGTTTTTTAGGATAATATCGCTGACACGTTTTCACATTCAAATAAAATTTCTGAGGCTCGGTATATTCAATAAACTCAAATCCGAGTTTTACATAACTTTTTCCCACCGACCAGTCAATATCTGCATAACTCATAATATCGTCAGGATTTTGTTCGGCAATAAAATGTGAAATAAGTTTTCCCATACCGCCATATACAACGTAATTCTGATAATTTGCAAAACGCACAAGTTCGTATGAACGATACGTTTTTTCGTTGCGAACTATCGGTCTTCCTCCGCTGAACGATGCAACTGCAACTAATTGATTTTTATAAAATAAACCGTATTTATATTTTGCAAAAGGCGAATCGTACAAATGATTTTGCAATAAAAATTCTGTGGCTTGCGTTTTCGTGATACGTCTTGAATCGCACAATCTGCCATGAATACGAACAAATTTTCCCAAATGCGATAAAATCCGCCAGCGCATAATATTTTTTTTTGTTATCCATTTGTCTTCTCTAACGATTATCAGTTGCAGATTTTGCTTTTCGGCTATAATCGAAAGATTTTGAAAAAACATTTTTTGAGAGTTGTCAAAATCCTTTGTCGGCAAGGGAACAGGTAACAAAACAATATTTTTGTCGATAATAAAAATATGTTCGTACATATCCGTAAAAATTCGATTTGTACTTATATTTCCCTCATAATTTTCGTTTACAAATGATTTTATTTCGTCGCAAAAATTCATTTCCATAAATGTAATATTGGCAAAAGTAGTAAATATTATTATACAATCGGATATTAATTATCAACATCTTGTATTTCGACAAATAATTTTAAAATATTTTCCTCTTTTGATTGTTTAAATAAAAAGACTTTGGTATTTAATGAAAAAATATTATGAAATTAACATATAATGTAATTATTTTTTGTAATTTTGGCACTCGCTTATTTTTGGTGTTGTTGTAATGTTGATTTTCAACAAATATATCTTCGATAATACTGCTGTTTTTCAATCAGATATGAGATTATCGCTGATTCCCGTAAAGACATTTCAATACACGAAGTTTTGGCGAATACTTACTGTTGCAGAACATTATATTTAATGTATTTATGCAAATTGTAAAATTATAAATTAAATAAAAAATAAATATCTAATGACACATTTACCGATTTTGGTACACGATCTTGTACTGATATTAATAACAGCCGGAGTTGTTGTTATTTTGTTCAAATGGTTGAAACAGCCTGTAGTTCTGGGTTATATTGTTGCAGGATTTTTGGTAGGTCCGCACATGAATTTGTTGCCTACTGTTGTCGATAATGCAAGCATAACAACATGGTCTGAAATAGGAATTATTTTCCTGCTGTTTGCTCTCGGACTTGAATTTAGATACAAAAAACTGCTCGAAGTCGGCAGCGCCGCTTTTGTTGCCACAATCATAAATATAGTATTGATGATAAGCATCGGTTATCTGACAGGATATTTATTTGGATGGACAGGTACGGAAAGTTTGTTTCTCGGAGGCATGCTGTCGATGGCATCTACAACTATAATTATAAAGGCATTTACCGATATGAACAAGCAAAATCAACGATTTTCTAATATTGTATTTGCTATTCTTATTATCGAAGATATTGCCGCAATATTAATGATGGTACTGTTTTCAACAATAGCAGTAAGTCGAAGTTTTGAAGGAATACAGGTTATTGAAATGTCATTACGGTTAATATTTTTTATAGTTATATGGTTTGTTGTCGGCATTTATATCATACCAACCATATTCAAACGGCTAAAAAAATATCTGAACGATGAAACGCTGATAGTTGTTTCGGTAGGATTATGTTTGGGAATGGTTATTATTGCACATGTCGTTGGATTTTCGGCGGCGCTGGGCGCATTCATCATGGGTTCTATTCTGGCTGAAACATCCGAAGCAAAACGTATAGAACATTTAATGCGTCCGCTTAAAAATCTGTTCGGTGCGGTATTTTTCGTTTCTGTCGGCATGATGATTGCGCCAAATCTGATTTTGGAACATATAATTCCAATATTAATTCTTACGGCAATCATACTTATATTCCGTCCTTTGTTTATATTGCTGGGAGTTGTGGCTTCGGGCGAAAGTCTGAAAGTTGCAATACAGGCAGGATTCAGTTTGGCACAAATAGGCGAATTTTCATTCATAATAGCAACAATGGGAATACAGTTAGGCGTCATAAGCGAATTTGTATATCCTGTTATCGTCTCCGTATCGGTAATAACAACGTTTACAACTCCATACGGAATCAGATATTCCGAAACGGTTTATAATAAATTAGTGAAAATCATACCTGAAAAATGGAACGGACTTATTGTCGGACACACCGCAAATCGACATAATAAAATAACCATATCAAACGATTGGGGCAGATTGATGAAGATATTGTTTGTGCCGATTTTCATATATTTCATGCTGGCTATTGCTGTGGTACTGCTTTCGCAAATGTATTTGCTTCCACTGATTACAACTCAAATTTCGACAGAATGGGGAACTGTTGCCTTTGCCGTAATAACGATTGTGCTAATGTCGCCTTTCCTGTACGGAATAATAAGAATACGCCATTCTGCCGCTTTTTTGTATATACGATTAATGAAAAAAAGCAATCACTTGAACCGAATAGCGCTTTTACTATTGTCGCTGCTTCGTACAATATTATGCATATCGCTGATACTGTATGTTTTGCTGCCACTTTTCCCTAATATCAAAGGTATTTTGATAATTGTTTCAATAATAATTATTGCTCTAATTGCAATAAACCGCCGTTATGAGCCGCACGTAAAAAAACTTGAAACTCAATTTTTGGGAAATCTCAACAATAACGATTATCACGATGAACATGTCAATGAATAGTATTGTGTAATCTGTATTGAAAATGATAATCAATTAATAATTAATAATTAAGAGAACGTCATTGCGAACCCGCAGCACGAAGCAATCCAGAAAATAGTCGTTAGTCATGAGTCGTTTTCTTCGTCATTCCGAACACAGAGAGGAATCTGTCTAATTTGGCATATTACTTCGGGCTGTGCCAAACAAATGACGAACAAACAAAATAATTTAATCATGCAAATCAAAAAAATCACAGTCAAGACAAACAATTTTTTCGAGAAGTGTTAAAAAAATGGGTGCAGTTGTGAAGAATTGGCAAAATACTGAATACAATTAATTTTATGAATTAAAAAATATTTTTTGTCATGTAGTAAAAAAAAATTTATACCTTTGTACAACAAATTGATTTTACAATAAATAAAATAATGAAATTAATCATCTAAAAAACAATATTGTTATGAAGAAAATTTTAACGGCAATTCTTCTATTTGCAAGCATTATCGGGTACTCGCAACAATTTGCTAAAAACATAAGCAAAAGCAATGAAGATATTGTAAATCCCAAAAAAATGAATGATCCCAAAACGTGGATTAACCGCGCAGAACTGATGCGCAAGATTTATGCAGAACCTACATCCAAAGTATTGGATGTAATGAGAGAAGACCAATTACAATTATTTCTGAGAGGAGAACAACAGGTATCCACAAAAAACGTTGTTGTTGATGAAAAAGAGTACAAAGTAGTTGAGTATGCTGATAAAGAATTATATGTAAATACCGATGGTATGGTTGAAGTTACGCGAACAACAAAAACCGAAATTGACAATCCTCTTGAAAAAGCCTTTGAAGCATACGTGAAAGCGTCAGAACTCGGCGGAGATGCTAAAAAAATAGGAGAGGGGCTTGATGCCCTCAATGTTGCATTCACGAAATATGCTTTCGGCGAATATTATGCAGGAAATTATGTTGCTACAATTGACGGATTTAAAAAAGCGGTAGAATGTTCATCGCATCCAACAGTAGGCAGAATAGATACAGGTATAATATACAACGTAGGTTTTATAGCAATGAGAATTTCGGATTATAAAACAGCCGAAGAATATTATAAAAAAGCAGCTGAATATAACTATCAGGAAGGAGATATCTATACAAGCATATATAATGCAGTAAGAAGTCAAGGAACTAAGAATGATACCGTACGCGCCGGCGCTTTACTGATGGAAGCATATCAAAAATATCCTGAAAATCTCAACGTTTTGGCTACATTGGTAAATCATTATCTCGGAATAGGCGAAGATCCTAAAATAATACTTCCAATATTACACGATGCACAAAATGCAGCAGAAGGGCAGAATAATGCCTCGTTATATTATGTTGAAGGAAACTTGCACATGCAGTTGAAAGACGAAGAAAGTGCAATAAAAGCATATGAGAAGGCTATCGAAATTGATCCTGAAGGAGCAAATGCATATTATATGCTTGGCACTTTATATTTTAATCGCGGCGTTAACATATTCAATGATGCAAATGATAAAACAGGAAAAGAATATGATGCAGCAGTAGAAGTGTCGAATGTGGAATTTAAAAAATCAATAGAGCCACTCGAAAAAGCCTTTAAAATAAATCCAGAAGAAAGAGCCTTTGCCGATGCGCTCCGAAGCGTTTATTTCCGTTTCCGCGCCGAAAGCCCCGATATGCAGGCAAATTATGAAAAATATAAGGCTATTTGCGATAAACTCGAATAGATAATGAATATAAATTATTAGAAAAGAGCGTCGAAAAAACGCTTTTTTTTTATTTATACCAAACTGTTGTCAAAATGCAAATTGAACCAATTCCTATGAATCATTAGGCAGATAATTGTCAATGAAAATGTTTCTGACTATACATCAGCATTTTTAAACCTGACAGGTTTCCGAAACCTGTTAGGTTTAAGATTCGGGTTTTGAACCGGATATTGTAAAAACCCTGCAATTTTTTTATCTAATTTCAACTAATAATTGATTGTTAATAAATATTTTATGTTCTTTCTAAGGAGCGACTAATTAAAACAAAGATAATATTTGTACGTGAGAGTACGGAGACAAGCGGAAAAAAGTGGTCTTGATTTTTATCTCGCGCTTTTGGAAATCCAAAATTTTCATGTAAGTTTGCACCATAAAATTAAGACTCGTAATAAATATGTCATCAAAATTTTTTACAAACGAAGAAAGAAACACTCTGTTTGACAAATTCAAAGGTATTGCGCACGGCATGACAAATTTTCACAGTTTTCATGCCGTAGTTGGTTTTTTCCGGTCTTCCGGATATTTTAAATTGCGGGAAGAACTTAAAAATGTTGAGAAAATCCAAATTTTAGTTGGCATCAATATTGATAATATTTTTCGTAAACATAACAAAGCTATGCTGATGCTTAACAATGATGATGAAGCGAAAAATATTTACAGTCAAGACTTTATTAACGACGTGCAAACAGCCGGCTATTCTCTTGATGTAGAACGCGGTATTTTACAGTTTTGCGAAGATTTGCATACAGGAAGAGTAGAAATGAAAGTTCATGCCACCAAAAATTTACATGCAAAGTTCTATCTGTGTTTGCCGGAAAATCATTCGCCGCACAGTGATGGTTGGGTTATTATGGGGTCGTCTAACATTTCCGAATCCGGTTTAGGTCTGACACAACCTCCTCGTTACGAATTAAATGTGGCGATGAAAGATTTTGATGATGTGAATTTTTGTAAACAGCAATTCGATGAACTATGGGCAAATGCTATACTGCTGACCGCCGCCGATATGGAAAAAAGCAGGAAACAGACTCATATTAAGAAACCAGATGAAATGCCTACTCCATACGAGTTATATATCAAAATTTTAATTGATTCATTCGGCGACCAAGTTGAAGATGATTTTTCTATCACTCTACCAGATGGTGTACGCGATTTAAAATATCAGAAAGACGCCGTAATTCAAGGATATCAGATACTTTGCGAACACAACGGATTTTTTCTTGCCGATGTTGTAGGATTGGGAAAAACAATTGTAGCGACCATGATTGCCAAGCGTTTTGTAGAAGCTAACGGTAAGAACACCAATATTCTGGTAATCTGTCCTCCTGCTTTAGGAAATAATTGGGAAGAAACATTTAAACAGTTTGGCGTCAATAAAAAAGCGCAATTTGTCAGTTATGGCAGTTTGTCGAAAGTTATTGACGGCAAAAATAATTATAAGGACAAGGAAGATTTTGATTTGGTTATTGTGGACGAAGCTCACGGTTTTCGCAGCGACAGTTCAAACCGTTACGAT
>JAISYZ010000137.1 GCA_031269545.1 Prevotellaceae bacterium | reverse complement strand
GTGTAACTTGGAGTTTGTCCAAGTAACAGCCCATCATTGTCGCTGTTGAAAAAACGAACAGTGTAAGTTCCATCATGTACGCCATTTTCTTTGTTTACTTCGATACTGACGATTGAAATATTGCTTTGCGCCATAGCGAGCGTACCTATTGCAACAAACAGTATCAAAGTTGCGATTTTTTTGATTTTTTGATCCATATTAATTTTCTGTTTTAATTTTGCCTACTCTTTACAGGATTTTCGGCATTACCTCCTTTTATCTTTTCGATTTCAGACAAAAAAAGAGCGGATTCACTATATCCGCTCTGAGGTATTCGACGACCTGAAAATCAAATAAGTAAATCCGCATTACTGCGGTCTAACTTATTCAAAGTGTCGAATTTTTCAGAGCAAGAATGTGCGTTAAACGCTATGTCTATATGTCTAATAATCTATTATTTATCTATGTCATATTTCTACACAATTTTTCGTTATTAAAATCAGGGGCAAAGTTAGTAATTTTTTTTCTGAATTGACATCAAAACCACAAAAATATTCTTGTCAGAGAAACAATCTATAGATTTTGCGAATTGCGACAAGTTTTTCAACTTTATTGCTCTTGTAGTTGGCAATAAAAATGTCCCGTCAGGGACAGCAAGCATCATCAAACCTAACAGGTTTCCGAAACCTGTTAGGTTTGAAATGTCTGTTTATTAATTTTTCGTATCCATAAATTTTACTTTTTAAGGAGAGACTATTTAGGTTGTTTTGTTGTTAAAATCAGGTGAAAATGAAGTTTGTTTATTTGCTTGGTCGTCATTGCAGGGAACGCCTGCCCTTCTACTATGTTCAGGGCAGGCGTTCCGTCTTGCAACGATGTGCTAATCATTAAATCATTTAAAATTTTAAATCTTCAATCAAATTATTCTTCTTTTTTAATTTTATTAGGTTTGTCTAATCGCAGTTCCGGATGATTTTGCGATGATTTTTTTAACAATAACGAAACAAATATCGCAACACAAGCCAAACCTATAAATACTAATTCGGCATTTACCGCATTTGCGGTTTTTTCGTTTATGTCGTCTGCAACTGTTGTCTTCAAAATACTTCCGATTACAATAGGAACAAGCCACATTCCCATATTTTGTACCCAATATATTAGCGAATATGCCGTTCCCAATTTATTTTCGGGAATAATTTTAGGTACAGACTGCCACATTGCTGCCGGCACAAGCGAATAACCTATTCCGAGCATTGCAAAACTTACAAATCCGAATATCGGTACATTTGGCGCAAATCCGAATATAAGATGAGAGATAAGAACAATAACCGAGCCTATTATCATCCATGTTGTGGCTTTACCTTTGAAATCGACCAACGAACCGAACAGCGGAGTAAAAATAATAGGAGCAAACGGAAGCAAAGTCGCCATGTACGAAGCAACATCATCTTCAAGCCCAAAACGCGGAATAAGTATTGATGTTGCAAATCGTTTGAACGATATTATACAACAATAGAAAAATACACACAGCAATGCTATAAGTATAAAATTTTTGTTGGTTAATATTTTTCCTATATCCGAAAATTTGAATTTGTCCTCTTCGCTTTTCTTTATATTATTTAAAGCGGCTGCCTCGGAGTCCTGCTTATCCAAGCGCTTGTCGAACGAAATAAATACAAACCAAGTAACAATTGCAATAATCATCAAAAACAATCCTATTTCCGCCATATTGTTCGATTCCGACAAAGGTATATTGCCTTTTGTTGCTATAGCCATTGGAGCAAATAACATTGCTGCTGCAGTACCCAGGCGAGCCAAAGCTAACTGTAATCCCATTGCCAAAGCCATTTCCTTGCCTTTGAACCATTTTGCAATTGACTTGGTTACTGCAACTCCTGCTATTTCGCTGCCTAAACCAAATATTGCACATCCCGCAGTGGCAAGGGTAAGCGAAGGTTTTTTAAATCCAAGACCGACTATAAAATTAGCGACTGAACTTTCACTAAATGCAGGCGATAATGCATAAACAACTATTACAGAACCTGTAACCATTAATATTACAAATAAGGTTCCTGTAAATCGCACTCCCCACTTGTCGAGCAACATTCCGCAAATAATTAATCCTCCAAACACGCATAATAATGAATATGCGCTGCCATAAACTCCATAGTTCGCCGAATCCCAGCCAAGTTCAAGCAGAGGATTGTCGAACATTTGACTTACTGTTGAAAAAATATCATCGAAAAAATACGATGCAAACATTGGCAGCGACAGGCAAAGCAATACTGCCCATCGTGCGGTTTTAGAGTCGCGTAAAATAGATTGTAATTTTTGTACCATTGTGTAGTTTTTTGTTTATAAATTTATTTTTAATCTTTTATTTTTTGATATTGGGTAATTCAAGTCCATAACCTTTGCGTTTATCTACTATTTTAAGATAAAATCCTAAAATCAATGCTGCTACGCCAAGACAAGCCAGCATCAAGAGAGGATTAGTGTAGTTGTATGAAGTGGCTGCCGTTTCGGGTGTAATCAGTCCTTCTTTTAATTGTTGTACAACTTTCGGGTTTGATGCATCCAAAATTTTGCCAATCAGCAGAGGGAATAGCCATAAACCGATATTCTGTATCCAAAAAATCAACGCATAAGCCGAACCGATAACTTTTTGTCCAACAAGTTTCGGAACGCTGGGCCATAATGATGCAGGAACAAGCGAGAACGATGCGCCGAGAACTAATATTGTTATGTATGCCACCATTACGCCGCCGATAGCGCTTCCTTTGAACATTGGCAAAATAAATGCAAATGTTAAATGACATGCAATCAATAAAATAGAGCCAATCATAAGCATTGATGCCGCTTTCCCTTTGGTATCTACATATTTTCCGATAATTGGCGTGATTCCAACTGCAAGAAGAGGAAATACTGCAAAAATAGTTTCGGCAGATTGACGCATATAGCCCATAATACAAAAAGTGATTAAGCAGACAACAGATGTCGCCAGCAATGTAATTTTTAATGTTTTCTTGCTGAAATTACTTGCAAAAGCAGCAGCAGCAACTACCAACATTACAAGATACTGTATTATGGTACACAGGTTGGATGCCCAAAAAGAACCGTCGGCAGGCGGTGTAAATGTCAAATTGCATTGCAGCATATTTACAGCATATTTCTGAAATGGGAAAATTGCCGAATAATACAGCACGCAAAGCAGAGCTACCAACCAAAAACCGCTGCTCGAAAGTATTTTACCAATATCTCTGATTTTGAACGGTTCGTCTTTTTCTTCCGCTTCGCCTGTCTGCGCATCTAATTTTTTGTCCATAAAGAAATAGACGATGAACATAATCAAGGCAATTATAAGTAAAATCACGCCGAAAGCAACCGAACGCGAAACATCTACCGTGCCGAACATTTTGGCAAAAACAGGCGAGAAAATCATACAGGTAGCAACTCCCAAGCGCGCCAAAGCCATTTCGGAACCCATTGCCAAAGCAATTTCTCTGCCTTTAAACCATTTCACAATTCCGCGCGAAACCGTAATTCCTGCCATTTCAACGCCGCAACCGAAAATCATAAAGCCAACAGAGGCAAATTTTGCCGAGGCGGGCATTCCTTCATAAAATGGCGAAATACCTAACTCGTCAAAGCCGGGAATATAATTCAAATTATTGGTAAACCATGTTTCCAAACCTGAACCGACAAACATGTCAGTTACCGCATACCAGTTTATTGCCGCTCCGACAAGCATTACTACGCCTGATAAAATAGCGGTAAACCGAACTCCCATTTTGTCAAGAATGATGCCGGCAAAAATCAGAAAGAAAATGAAAACATTTAAAAACGTTTCCGAGCCTTGCATTGTGCCAAAAGCAGTAGAATCCCATCCGCGCGTTGATTGCATCAAATCTTTGATGGGCGAGAGTATATCCATAAAGATATACGAACAAAACATGGCAAAAGCCAATAATACTA
Source organism: Prevotellaceae bacterium (assembly GCA_031269545.1). Classification (GTDB taxonomy): domain Bacteria; phylum Bacteroidota; class Bacteroidia; order Bacteroidales; family UBA932; genus JAIRKV01. The sequence goes on along the minus strand of JAISYZ010000137.1, from coordinate 7,799 downwards.
AGGCAGTCCAGCGAATTGCCGGTACATCTCTCATTTGTTTAATAATTTTTTCCATAACTTTTATTTTAAAATTTAGTGTAATTCTTAATTGTTATTATCTTATTATTGTTTCATCTCTGTTTGGTCCTACCGAAATAACTTTCAACGAAAGCCCTGTTTCCTGCTCAATAAAATCAACATAATTTTTAAATGCCTGCGGAAGTTTTTTGTATGATTTACAATTTGATGTTTTTGTTTTCCATCCTTCAAAATCTTTGTATATGATTTCAATATCGGTATGGTTCATATCATATGGAATGGTTTTGTAAACTTTACCATCTATCTTGTAAGCAACAGCAATACGAATTGTATCAAAATCGTCAAGTACATCGGCTTTCATCATTATCAGTTGTGTTACTCCGTTTATCATAATTGAATATTTAAGAGCAGGCAAATCGAGCCATCCGGTGCGGCGTGGACGTCCTGTTGTTGCACCAAATTCGCGTCCTGTCTGCTGTAATTTTTTGCCTGTTTCATCGTTCAATTCCGTAGGAAATGCTCCGCTTCCAACCCTTGTACAATATGCTTTGAAAATTCCAAGCACCTCTCCTACCCTGCTTGGTGCAATTCCAAGTCCTGTACATGCTCCTGCGCAAACCGTATTTGATGAAGTTACATAAGGATAGGTTCCGAAATCAATATCAAGCAGCGAACCTTGAGCGCCTTCGCATAAAATTCTTTTATGCAAATCCAATAAACGATTTACTTCATATTCGCTATCTACAAGTTTGAGCGTTTTAAGACGTTCTACGGCTTTCAGCCATTCCGATTCGTCTATTTCATATTCAAAATCGAACTGTTTTAAAAGATTAATATGTTTATTCTTTAACGCTGCATACAGTTCGTCGAATTTGTTGGATAACAAATCGCCTACACGCAAACCGTTACGTCCTGTTTTGTCCATATAAGTAGGTCCTATGCCTTTAAGCGTAGATCCGATTTTTGTTTTTCCTTTGGATGCTTCAGAAGCGGCATCTATTATTTTGTGTGTAGGCAAAATCAGATGTGCGCGTTTCGATATAAGTAAATACGATTTTATATCAACGCCCATAGCCTCGATTGTATCTATTTCATCCATCAATATGACAGGATCGATAACAACGCCATTGCCTATTAAATTTAAGGTATTGTCGCGAAAAATTCCAGACGGAACAGTGTGCAATACAATTTTTTTATCATTAAATTCAAGTGAATGACCGGCATTCGGTCCTCCTTGAAAACGGGCAACCATACAATAATCGGGCGTAAGAAAATCTACTATTTTACCCTTGCCTTCGTCGCCCCATTGAAGTCCTAAAACTACATCTGCTTTCATATTTTTACATAAATTTGAGGTTATAAATGTAGATGTTTTTTTTTGTGTGAAAATAATTATTTCTATTTTTTTTTCAACAAAATATCAAAATAAAATATTTTTACAACATATTACATTGATATAAAAGGTATTAAATTTAATGGTAAAAATCATTGCAAAACACTAAAACAGGATTTTATTTAACGAAAACGGTGAAGAAATTTACCATTTACCATTTTACTGTGCGATAAAAAAACGAAAATTCCTGACAATCTTTATCAATTATCGGGAGATTTTTATTATTGCGGCGTTAACGTCTGCGCCAACGGAACGTTTTTTATGCTGCTATTTTTCTAAAAAAGGCGTGTATCACACACCAACATACGAATATTTTTTGTCGGGTTTTTTGTTTTTGCCATGCGTATTTAATTTAAAATCCTGTGAAAATCCCTGTCAATCCTATAATAATTCCGATTGCAAGTTTTATTAATTTCATATAAACGAAACTTTTTTTACTCTCGGCAAACAAAGGCAAAGACGAATGTCCATCCTGTACAAACGAGTTTGCCAGCAGCACGCTGAACGGAATGGATCCGTGCATAAATAAAACAATGAATATTATATGCGGTCCCGATTCGGGAATTAAGCCAATAAGCAAGGCAAACAATAATACCGATATTCGGTTATTGCTTGTCCATTCGCCGATATTGATAAAATGCAGCATAAAATAAATTGCGAGCAGAGCGCAGAGCGTCCATAAAAATATTTTCAGAAAATGTTTTTTTATTATATGTCCCCAAAAATTACCGTTGAGAAAACTGTCGTTGACTTTCGTTATCACAACAAGCGTTGCAATGCTTACAAATGCAAAAATTATGTTCAACCAGCGTTCATTGAAAACAGTATTAAAATGGTGCATGCAATCGTTTTTGTCTGCAAACTGTGTTTCGTGCGAATGATCGAGCAGTCCGCTTAAAATGCCCAAAATAAAAATAACTGTTCCCGAAATTAAAATTAATCGCTGATATGTTATATTTTTAAAATTTTGAAAGATGCTGCCATGAATATTTTTGTTTTCGGAAATCGGTATTTTGAAATGATTTTTGTATTGTGGCGCAGGTGATTTTTTTACAAATAAGTTTATGACAACGCCTGTAAATACTGCAATAACGAACAATAAAACAATTATTATGATTGAAGTTTCGGGTATGGAAGCAAACATCATAAATGCTTCATCGCCAAGCGAAACAATCATTACCGCCGTGAGCGCTCCGAAATTTACAATACCGTGTGTGAAGAGCGAAACAATGGCAAAACCGCCAATGCAACCAGGAACAAGCCCAAGCAATGCGGCAACAATTAACTGTTTGAATCGCGAATTTTGCAGATTTTGCAATCGCTGTCCGCCAGAAATTACATTAACGTATTCGATAATCAGCATCATCACCATTACCAAGCCCGTTATCAACAAAGAATTTCGAATAATATCAAATATATCGTGAATCATTATTTTTTAAAATCGGTGCAAAGTTAGCATAAAATCCTCATTACACACAAACGAATGAAAATGTTTTACAAAATTTTAAGGGGAAAGATATACGAAAAGAATCATTACGAACCAAACGACTGAAAGTCGCTTGGAGTAAAGATTTTTTCCTGAAGTTATTCAAAATTTAAATGTGTTGACACTGATGCTTATCGCCGGCGGGCTGCATAATTTTCATATATTATTAAAACAAACATGTTTTTTCAACATATTTATTTTCAGCATATTACCTTGTTGTGGAGATGGCGAGAGTCGAACTCGCGTCCAAACAATGCACCCAAATGCTTTCTACACGCTTAGTTTTCTTTGACTTTTCGTGAACAAATCAGGTAGAAAACAACCAAATTTATTCCTTATCCTTTGAAATTTCGTTTGCGTTTAAAGGAATCGCACAAATTATCCTCAAATAAATGAAACCCCGTATGTCATGCAATTATGAGGCTGAATTGCTTGACGAGATTCTCGTTTCGGCTCACCTTGTGTACCGAAATTAAGCAGATTTACTCTGTAAATCACGCTGCGAGTGCAAAATTTTCTTCGCCGTTTAAGGCTTGAGTGTCGGGATTAACGAGCCGCCATCTCAGCGCTCGACGTGCTTACATTCCGGAATCAATTGCTGTCAAAACCAAAACATCCCCGAATTGTGCTGCAAAGGTAACAAAAAATTTTGAAATCGTAACTTGCAAACTATTATTTCACATTCATTTTATAACCGTAACGTTTTCCAAAACGACATCTGTCGAAATAAAATCATCTTTTATCGGCTCTTCTTTTGAATAATCGGTACTTAAATATTTTTTGTTATCATCGGCAAAAACGGTTGTTACAATAGCATCGTTGCCGAGCATATTTTGCACTTTTACTGCTCCTATAAAATTTCCTCCCGAAGATATTCCAACTCCTAATCCTAATGTACGCGCAAGTTTTTGCGCCATAATAATCGAATCGCCATCATCCGTTTGAATTATCTCGTCAAGTTGGTCTAATTTTACAATAGACGGAATAAATTCATCCGAAATTCCCTGAATACGATGCTTTCCTACTTTATGTCCTGTACTTAATGTTGGTGAATTAAGCGGTTCGAGAGGATATATTTTTATTTTGCCGTTTATATCTTTGAGAAAATTACCAACACCCATAATTGTTCCGCCTGTGCCAACTCCTGCAACAAATGCGTCTGGAGTTAATCCGAGTTTAAGTAACTGTTCTGCAATTTCGTATCCTGTGGTTTGCGAATGTGCTTCGCAATTTCTGTTATTGTCAAATTGGCAAGGAAGGAAAATTTTTTCGGGCTGTTCTTTTTTTGCTTTTTGCGTCATTGCTATGCTTCCGAGAAATCCTCCTTCATCTTTTGTTACGAGCCTTATATTGGCGCCAAAACTTCGTATGATATTAATTCGTTCCGTACTCATCCAGTCGGGCATAAATATTGTTACTTCATGTCCCAGCGCTCTGCCCAGAGCCGAAAAAGAAATTCCTGTATTTCCACTTGTTGCTTCCATAATATGCATTGCGGGTAATAATTCTCCCGATTTATAGGCTTTTTCGAGAATATAATAAGCAATACGGTCTTTTATACTTCCAGTATAGTTGTAATATTCAGCTTTAGCAAAAATTGTACGCAGTTTATTCTTATATTTATAGTCTATTTTCAACATTGGAGTATTCCCAATCATTGATTTCAAACCAAGTAATCGTGTTTTACATTCGGTATCTTTCATTTTGTCATCAAATTTTCTACAAATGTACGAATTTATTTTATAATGCAAAAATTTGATATGAAAATAATCAAATATTTTATAAAATAATGATAAGATGCTAATATTTAAATTGATAATCATTCATTGCTGACACTGTTATTGTTTTTCTGGAAAGTATTTGTGATATTAATTTGTTGTGTAATAGACAAAATTTAGGCTAAAACGACACTCAAGCGTTCAGGTGAACAAAAAGCAGGCTCTCCTCAAAATACAATTTGTATAAATTGATTATCAATATAATAGACTGATAATTTCAGGTTGTTTTGATGCCGTATTTTCTTAAAAATACCATACGGAAACAGCATCTTCCAACTTGACATACAGCACTCCCTCTTTTTCGTAAAACCGTATTTTGTCTTCCCTCGGCCAACCAGCCGAGAGCAAGAAACAAAAACGATTCGCGATAGTTTGCAAACTCCCCTATTACCCGAATGCTCAACGCACTTTTGTCCTAAAACAAACGCCAGATTATGCCTGCGTTAATTCCAATATCCGTTTTGTGCATAATGCTTTATTGATTAAATTTTTCAACTGCTTTTTTTATAACTCAAAATTGCCCATACATTAAGCAATACGGCAAAGCCGCTCAATGCGTAAAGTTGCGGCAGTAAATCCTTTATCCCGCTTCCTTTCAGATATATCGAACGCATTATCTGCGTGAAATAGCTTAACGGGTTTATTTTTGTAATCGCCTGCGCCCAATCCGGCATACTGCTTACGGGCGTCAGCAGTCCGCTTAACAGTAGCATAATCAGCATGAAGAAGAACATAACAAACATTGCCTGCTGCATGGTATCGGAATGATTCGAGATGACAAGTCCCAATCCCGAAACGACAAGAATATATATGCCGGCATATAAATAAACCGTCCATAGATTGCCCACAGGATAAAGCCCATATATCAATGCCGCCAGAACGAAAGAAATACTGAGGACAAAGAAACCGATAACCCAATAAGGTATCAATTTGGCAAAAATAAACTGCAACCGCCTTACCGGAGTAACATTGATCTGCTCTATCGTCCCGGCTTCTTTTTCGCTAACGATATTCAAAGTCGGCAGAAATCCTACAAGTATGGTTAAAAGCATTACGGCTAAAGCCGGTATCATGAAGATTTTATAGTCGAGATAAACATTATACATATTGTGAGGTATGACGTTTATCGCCGGCGTTACTCTTTTGTTTTTGTCAAGTCCCTTTTCGGCTGTTATTTCGTCCGCAAAATCATTCATGATCCTTGTCAGGTAGCCGGAACCCAAACCGCCTTTCACACCATTGACGGCATTTGCGGAAATCATTACTTCCGCCATTCCGTTTTTTATGAGGTCTTTTTCAAATTCAGGGCGGATATCCAGAATAATATCGGCTTTGCCGGATGCTATGCTTTTCAAGGCTTCGTCGTTTGTGCCGGAAATATCTTCTATAATGAAGTATCCGGAAGAAGCGACTTTGTGTATCAGTCGCTCCGAACAGGAACTGTGGTCATTATCAACCACGGAAAGTTTTATATTCTTTATATCTTGATCGGCTGCCCAGGGCATAAGAAAAAGCATCATTACAGGCATGAAAAGAATAATCCTGGGCAGAAACGAATTTCTGAATATTTGTTTAAACTCTTTTTCCAACAAGAATTTCAGCATAAATATCTCGTATTTAAATTTATTACAGTCTCACCTTGAATTTTTTTAAGTTAATAACCAGCAGGACAATCATCATCGCCGACAAAACAACAAATTCTTTCATGACATATATGCCGTCCACTCCCTGTATCATCAACTTCCGAATCATATCTATGTACCATCTTGCGGGGAGTATGCCTGATATCCATTGCAGGATAGCCGGCATACTCTCAACAGGGAATATCATACCCGACAATATCATGGTCGGCATCATAAGACCCATACCCGACATAAGCATTGCCGCTACCTGAGTCCCGACGATATTTGAGATGAGAAGCCCCAGAAGCAGTGCAACCAGAATAAACAGGAAAGAGCCGAGTGTGATTAAAAACAGACTGCCAGCCAGCGGTACTTTTAATACAAATACCGATAAGACAAGTATGGTAATCAGATTTACTATCGAAAGTGTGAAATAGGGTACAGCTTTCGATATGATAATATATACAGGTTTGACAGGAGAAGCAAGAAGAACTTCCATGCTTCCCCTCTCTTTTTCCCGCACAATGGCTATGGAGGTCATCATCGCACATATAAGCATAAGAATTAATCCCATAACTCCCGGAACAAAATTGTAAGTTCCTTCCATTTGAGGGTTATAAAGCATTTTTGTTTGCGCATTGATTATAAATCCGGAATTATGCAGGGTGGATATTTCCTTTTGGTATTGCGTAAAAATACCGGTAATATAATTTGTCATTGTTGTAGCCATATTAGGATCTGTGGCGTCCACAATAACCTGAACATCGGCTTTCCCCGTATGCAGCATATTCGTATGGAAATCGCCGTCGAAAACCAGTATCATACTTGCGTCACCTTTCTTCATAACCTGATCAATCTGGTCAGGGTTATTCAGATTTTCGACTAATGTAAAATATTCATTCGCCTGAAGCCTTTGTATTATATACTGTGTTGATACATCTTTTGAGAGGTCAAGAACGGCGACCCTGGCATTTTTCATCTCGGTAGTTATCGCAAACCCGAAAAGAAGTATTTGGGCTATGGGCATTACGACCAATATCAGTATAGTACGCCTGTCACGAAAAATGTGAAAAAACTCTTTTTTAACAAAGGAAAACATTTTAATTAATAATTAATAATTAACAATTAATAATTTTTGCTGTACACGACACCATTTATACTTAACGGTTTTCGGTTGTTCCATTTTTGCCATTTTTGTTGTACGCACACACCATTTATACTTAACAGTTTCCTGTTGTTCCATTTTCACCATCTTTAATACATTATAATCACTCATATTCAAATCATTATTAATTGTTAATTGTTAATTATTAATTGTTAATTGTTTTCTTAGAGGTATTAATAATGCTTGTCAGCAGTTTGATTAATTCAATACAATCTGCCTGAATGGAAGTAAACACTTTTTCGTCAATAAATCCACTGTCTTTGAGCAGCAACATCCAATATTCCGTTTCATTTGCTTCTTTCAGCGCAATACTCAACTTATGGATAAAGTCCGGTGT
>JAISYZ010000053.1 GCA_031269545.1 Prevotellaceae bacterium | reverse complement strand
GATGATCCCGCACCTGCAAAAAAACAGTCTGATGTATATGTTGCAGGAACCGAATCTAACGGAAGCGCATATGTAGTCAAAGTATGGAAAAACGGTGTGGCTACTGCGCTTACAGATGGAACAAACGATGCAGGTGCAAATTCCGTTTTCGTGTCGGGCAGCGATGTATATGTTGCAGGATACGAATATAGTGGAAACAAGTCTGTAGCCAAAGTATGGAAAAACGGCGCTGCAACTGCGCTTACAGATGGAACAAACTCTGCCAATGCACGCTCGGTTTTCGTGTCGGGCAGCGATGTATATGTTGCAGGAGACGAAGATAGTGGAAACAAACGTGTAGCCAAAGTATGGAAAAACGGCGCTGCTACAGCGCTTACAGATGGAACAAACGATGCTTATGCATATTCCGTTTACGTATCGGGCAGCGATGTATATGCGGCAGGACACGAAGATAACGGAAGCAGATATGTAGCCAAAGTATGGAAAAACGGTGTGGCAACTGCGCTTACCGATGGAACAAACGATGCAGGGGCAAATGCTGTTTTTGTATCGGGCAGCGATGTATATGTTGCAGGATACGAAGATAACGGAAGCAGATATGTAGCCAAAGTATGGAAAAACGGTGTGGCAACTGCGCTTACAGATGGAACACACACTGCATATGCAAATTCCGTTTTCGTGTCGGGCAGCGATGTATATGTTGCAGGAGAAGAATATAACGGAAACAAAAATGTAGCTAAAGTATGGAAAAACGGCGCTGCTACCACGCTTACAGACGGAACAAATAGTTTCAATGCCTATGCATATTCCGTTTTTGTGTCGGGCAGCGATGTATATGTTGCAGGAGAAGAATATAACGGAAACGGTAAACGAGTAGCTAAAGTATGGAAAAACGGTGTGGCTACCGCGCTTACAGACGGAACAAACTCTGCACAGGCATATTCCATATTTGTAAAATAATGATTAAATAATTAATAATTAATAATTAATAATTAATAACGTAAGGGCGAAGATTTTTCGCCCTTTGTTTTTTATGTTTGTCATTGCAATTTGTCAGATTGTTAAAACCCTGTAAAATGTCTGTTTATTAATTTTTTGTATCTGTAAATTTTACTTGTTAAGGAGCGACTATTAAGTGACAAAGAAAAAAAATGGCATGAAATCGTATGGAAAGCAGAATTATTTGTGCAAAAATTGCGGACACCAATTTGTAGGCGACCATGCGCCGGATTATAGATGTTTCAGGCTGTTTTAATGCCGTTTTGTTATAAAATAACGAAAGCGTTGTGGCTGTTCCGAAAAGACGGATTGCTCAACGCTTCCACATGAAAAATACAAAATTAAAAATGTCTGCAAATCAGTTTGCAGATTTTATCAATAAACTGTTACCCATTTTCCTGTATTGTTTGCCGAAATTGCTGCATCATACATTGCTTCGCACGACTGCGCCGGCAGATAAAATTTACCTGCATAGGCAGCCGTGAGTTTTATATAAAACGTTTTTGCATTTCCCGCGCGTAAATTAAAATGAGTATAAACTCTGTCGTCCCTTACATCCTGATAGGTGTATTCATTATAACCTTCGTTTTCGTCATCTGTAATGCGAGTATTGATTATTTCCCAACCCGATGGAAATATCTGCGACAGAACAAGGTTTGTATAATCGCCTCCTATTCCGTTGTTTTCGATGCGTACACGAGATACAAAATCTTTACCCTGCGGCAGATTTGAAACGTCAACAGCATTTTTATTTTCATCTACATACTGAACTGATATTTTCAGCCCGTTGGAGTTTGCTACTTCATTTCCTGCCAAAGGTATTCCTTCTGTCTGAACGTTTACAAACAGCGGAGCATCTGTTTTGTTAGTGATATTGAGATTTCCGTTGTTTTTGATGTTTTTAATATCAGTTTTCCAGACAGTTTTTTCTGTTTTTACATTTTTGATTCCGTCATCGTTGTAACTGAAATTGATTTGCTTGTTTTCGTATTGCGCAGCGAATTTCGATAACACTCTCAAGCAATATGCCGTTGTCTGCGTACTCATCCACTGATTGCTGTTGAGTTTTTCGGATATGCGTTTTACAACGGCAAACGAAAGTTCTTTTTCGGCAACAAGCATAAGCGTTTCGACAATCATAGCCATATCGCGTTCCGATGAGCCGAAACTTTGCGAAAATCCGTTGTATGGCGTTACTTCGGTTGACAAGCCTGCGATTATATTTCTTGCTGTCTGGCTTTGTCCTGCGACGGCGTAAGCGGCAGCCAACATCCATTTTGCCTGCAACGATAAATCTTTATGTTCTTTCAGTCGGTTCATCGCGCCTGTTTCGGGTTCTTTTGCCAATGCTAATGTGTATAAGCGATATGCCTGGTCGAAATCGTTTTGCGAATATGAATAATAATCTCCTTTCTGTTTCGATTTGCTCCATTCGTTTGCTTCGCGTTTCTGGAATTTAATCCAGTTTGTTTTTATGTATTGTGGAACTGAATAACCCCGTTCTTCGGCTTCGATTATAAAATGTCCTGCATAACTTGTTCCCCAGAGATTGGGTTCGCGGTAACCCGCCCAATAAGCAAATCCGCCATCGGTGGTAATGAATGAACGCAAGCGGTACAAGGCTGCTTTTACATTTTCTTCAGCTCTGGTTTTTTGCGCTTCCGAAAGTTCGGTTACCGCGCTTAAATATATTTGAGGAAATGCCGCCGATGTTGTCTGTTCTATACATCCATAAGGATATCGAATGAGATAATCCAAGCGGTTTTTCAAATTTATGGGAGGAATTGCAGAAACTTCGATGCTTACGGCGTTTGTTCCTTCCATTCCCTGTAATTTATATGTTCCATCCCAAGTTTGTCCTGCCGATATGATTTTGCTTTCTATCGAATATATTTTAGGATTTGCATTTCGCACAGCAATATTAATATCATATTCCGCTTTTTCGGAACCCGATGTGGCTATCAATTTTACGTTTCCTGTTCCAAGTTTTTCTTTTGTTTTAAGTTTGAACGAAATAAATTCATCACCGGTTGTTTTGAATGAAATTGATTTTGTTTTTTCGTCTGCATATTCAAAAATATCGCTTGCTTTCACTTCTACTTTCACGTTTTTGATATTGTCTTCCATAGCAAAGACATTGGCTGTAAGCGCAACTTCTTCGCCGGGTCCAAGCACTCGCGGAAGAGTTGCAAGTATCATCAATGGTTTTCTTACGGGAACTGTTTTTTCGGCAGCGCCATAAGCCTTATTGTTTCCGGCAACAACCATCGCTCTGACAGATCCTACGTAATTCGGAAGTTTTATCGAATGTTCGTTCGATTTTCCTTTCAGCGTAAAAGGTCCTAATACCTTAACTATCGGTTTAAACCTGTTTGCTTCGTTATTGCTGTCGCTTTCTTCGCTTTCATCGCCGCCGCCGATGGCAAACAGTTGTTCAATTTTACCTCCGTAAGCGCCAATAACAAAATTGTAAATGTCGAACGAACGAATCCCCAAAGCCTCGCGTGCATAAAATGTTGACCATGCATCCGGAGTTTTGAAATTTGTTATATCAAGCAGTCCATCATCAACAATGGCAATTGTATAAGTCATTGGTTGATTATTTTCCTCGCTTATTTTTATTTTGAACGTTTCTTCGGGACGCAATACTTCGGGCATCGATATTTTAGGTTTTAATATTGTTTTTGCATCTTCGACAAGAACAGGAATAATTCCATAAAGTCTTATCGGAAGGTCGTTTGCTGTTTGTGCATGAGGTTGAACCAGCGATATGTTTACATAAATATTCGGCACCATTTCTTCGGTGATATTGATATTTACTTTTGTTTCGTTTGCCGTTCCTTCAACCCAGAACATTTGTTGTACTTTACTTCCCGATTCTATGCTTACCAATGCTCGCGAGCTTTCGGACGATGGAAATGTTATTGTTGCTTTTTCGCCGACTTTATATTTTTGTTTATCTGCGGCAATTGTGAGCATTGTCGCCTGTTCGCCTCCGTCCTGCTGGCGCGGCGCTCCTGCCCAGCCCGGCCAGTCGTAGTACGATGCGATTGTTGTTCGATGATTGCTTTCCTTATCGGTTAAAACGATATAATAATATCCCCAATCGTTGTGTTTGGCTGTATATGTGAACGAGCCTTTACCGTTTTTTATATCTACTTCAAAGGTTGCAAGCCGTTCTTTGTATGCTCTTTCAGAATAATTTGCCCAGCGTCCGTTGTACGAACTCCACCACCATGACCAGTTTGATTTGTAGATGCTTACTTCAACCTTATTTTTGGCAATGGCTTGTCCCGTTCCATCGAGAGATATTACATCGTAGGTTTGTTCCTTGTCGGTTTCCAACATTCCGTAATGTCCTGTTCCTTTCGGCGGACGCACGCCAACAAACGATTTGTACGGAATAATTTTTTCTGTTGTCGAATTAATACTGAATTCGCCTCCATCTTCGAAAACGCGCGTAAAGAATTTTGCTGTTACCATTCCGGGAGCGCTGCAATTGATTTTTTTATGAAATTCAGATACGCCTTCGTCATTGAGTTTCCCTTCGTAAATATTTATTTCTTCGCCCGAATAATATTCTGTTTTATCGTCAAAATAATATGCTTCATATCCTTTGAAATGTGTTCCGCTGTATGTTAATGTTGCATTTACATTTGTTGCCAGATTTTTTGCAATTGCGCCGTGCAGCCATCGCGATGTGATTGTTCCGTTGATTGTTCCTGTTGCAAGCGATGTCGGATCTATTTTCAGTTCTATTTTTAATCTGTTGGGTTTTATTGTTTCAATTTTTATTCGTTTATTGAAGGTTATGCCTCCTATTTTGGCGTAAACCATCCAGTTTCCTGTTGGACAGTCGCTTTCTGTTTTCACCGTAAACGAGAAAAATTTATGTTGATTTCCAGATGCTTTTTTCTTCACTATTGTTTGTCCAAGCGGATTTACAAGCGTAAATTCTACTGGATGATTATCGGGAATCGTATTATTGGGATCGTTCAGAATGAAATTAATAAACAGCGTATCGCCCGGACGCCAAATTCCGCGTTCACCGTAAATATAGCCTTTCAATCCTTTTTCGACAACTGCGCCCGAAACATCAAAACTGCTCGTATTTAACGAAGATGCATCGTCAAGGCGCAGATATGAACGCTGTTCATTGTGTTTTGCAATAAGCAAATAAGGTTTGCTGTTGGTATAAGTAATTTCTACCAGTCCTTCCGAAGATGTTTTACCTTTGCCAATCAACTGCTGCTGATAATTGTAAAGTTCGACAGTTACATCGCTCATCTGTTTTGTTGTAACAAGATTGGAAACAGCGGCTTTTACTGTTTTCATATTATCAATTTTGGCAATAACTCCTATATCCGATGCCAAAACATTGCAATAATAACTGCGGTTATAATAATAGTTACTGCACGGATCGGTTTGATAACCATAATCGTAATCATAGTCATAATCATCGTAATAATAATAATCGCTGTTAAAATTGGAATCGTATAAAGATTGCTGGCGTTCAAGTTGAGATTCAAAATCAGATTCTTCTACATCGTTATTGTCGGCACATTCGTATAAACTTTGAGAACGCGTGAAATTTATTTCAACTCTGTATATTGCGCCATATTCGGGTTTTATAATATTTGCCAAATCAAGTGAATATGTATTCCAGCGTCTTAATATTTTTGAATTTTCATCTCCCAATTTTATTGTTTTCATTGCAATAAGACGTCCTGCACGTTTCATTTCGCGTGAACCTGTAATATTGTTTACCTGCAAAAACTGCATTATGTTGTTTTCGTAAACTTTTATTATTTTCACGTTCACTGCTTTTAACATTACTGTTTGAAACGGTATGATAAGTCCGTTTGAATTGGGCAAAATGCCGCCTTTGCTCAAAAGTTTTATTTCGGGTTTCAACGATTGAAATTCTAATTCTTCGGTATAATCTTCCGTTATTTTCAAACCTTTAATATTGCTTACGCCTTTGTGTACTGTTACATTTCGGCTTCCTGTGATATTGCATTTCGGATAAACGTAAATTTTGTTTGATTTTACCCTGTATGTCAAATCATCGCAACCATCAATCGATATTAATCCTTTGAGCGACTGTTTGGTATCGATGGGATGCGAAAATGTGCATGTAATTTCCGGATCTTCGCCACTTTTTGTAACTTCGATATTAAGCAATACAAAATCGGTTGTATTTGGTATTTTTATTGTATCGTTAACTTTTTTATCGCTGCCTATGCTTTTTCCGTTTATTTCGAGATAAACATAAAAATCCTTTTCCTGCGCCTGAATACTGTCTATTTTGAAAATATGCGTATTCCCTTCGTGATTCCATGTTGCAGCATACTTTTCTTTTGCATTGATGCTCAAAGTTTTTTCTAAATCTTCGCTGTTTGTTTTGTCGGCTGTATAAATATTTCCTGTAATCGCATACAAATCGTAATCGTTTGGATTTGACATGTCAATATTCGACCTGTATGTAAACGATGGTTTTATCGTTGTAAACGAAAACTCAAAGGTTTTTTTATCTCCTTTTGCCGCTTTTATCACATTCGACACATTAAACGTAACTTTATATTCGGTGCTTGGAGTTAAATCATTGTCGGGAATAAATTCAACCGTACTGTTATCATCATGCAAATGAACCGTTCCTTTGATTTGCGGTTTGATTTTGAACAGGTTTTTGATTGTATTTTCGTCATCAAATGCGAAATCGTCAACGGGTTGCGAAAGTTGCACTTTTATTGTTGATTCAATAGAAATTGTTCCCGAAGTAAACGCTTCGACATATTCATTAAATTCGGGTTCTTTTGATTTTTGGCTGCATGCACAAATATTCAGCAGCACAAATACGATTAGTAAATTTTTAATTTTAAGCATAGCACATATTTTTAATTGTTTATAAAAACAAAATTATATAATTTTTAGATACAAAAAAATTTATTTCAAATTATTTCAAAAAATAATTTGGATACGCCTAATGTGATTATATACTTCATGCGGTATAATTTTGTGAATTATCAATATTCTGTATTTGCTACGCCGAGCAAAGCATAACTTCAGGGAACTTCTAAAATGTCCATAATTTTCTTTCATTTCTTTTTGAACTCATTTTTTTAGAATTTTGTATTGAGTTCACATGCCAACTTTATTTCAGCCATTTTTTCTATGCCTTATGTAATATAGTGGTTCTTTGCTTAATTTTCTTCACGCGGATCTATAAAATCTCAAAATCCGTAATCTTTATCTCGTTTGAATGTTTTCATTTGTATTTATATTAAATTTTGATGCGAAGTTAGTAATATTTGTTTGATTTTCAAAATATTATTATACTTAATTCTAAGAAAAGAGTTTTTAGACGTTCCCTTATGAATAAAAATCACTATCTTAGCAAAAATTTTTAATTAAAATAGATGCATTTATAATGAGTACGGAATTAAAATCACTGTTTCAAAAATATACGGGAAAACCGACAACAAATATTGTTGAACTGCCTTCGTCGGGTTCAAATCGGCGTTATTTTAGATTGAGAAATGACACAATTTCACTGATTGGCGTAACAGGAACTTCGACAGACGAAAATCGCGCATTTTACGAAATGGCAAAACATTTCAAAAAGCAGGGAATCAACGTTCCTGATGTTTACATGCACAGTGCCGACTGGCTGCATTATATTCAGGAAGATTTGGGCGATACGCTGTTGTTTAACGTAATACAAAAAGGTCGTTTGACGCGAGCTTTCGACCATGACGAGAAAAAAATTCTTTGCAAAACAATACAAATGCTTCCGCTAATTCAGTTCAAAGGAGCAGAAGATTTCGATTTTAGCCTGTGTTTTCCGCAACCCGAATTTAATGAACGTTCGATACTTTGGGATTTAAATTATTTCAAATATTGTTTTCTAAAATCTACGGGAATAGATTTTCAGGAAAATCGTTTGGAAGACGATTTTATTGAAATGACAAAAATACTTTTACGCGACAAAACAACTACGTTTATGTATCGCGATTTTCAGTCGCGCAATGTGATGATTAAAGATGACAAACCTTATTTTATTGATTTTCAAGGTGGACGCAAAGGTCCTTTTTATTATGATGTCGCTTCGTTTTTGTGGCAGGCAAAAGCAAATTTTACCGAAGAACTTCGCAAACAACTGATAAATGAATATATTGAATCGTTGAAAAAATTTACAAATGTTGTCGAAGACGATTTTCACAATCAATTGAAGCATTTTGTGCTGTTTCGTACTTTGCAGGTGCTGGGCGCTTATGGTTTCAGAGGATATTTTGAGAAAAAACCGCATTTCATTCAAAGCGTTCCATTTGCGATTGACAATCTGCGTGATTTGTTAAATCAAGGTTATGACGAATATCCGTATATGTGCAAAATACTTAATCAACTTACTAAATTAAAGCAATTTTCGGACGATTTGAAAAAACACAAACTGGAAGTTTCAATTTACAGTTTTGCATATAAAAAAGGTATTCCTAATGATATTTCGGGCAACGGCGGTGGCTATGTATTTGATTGTCGCGCAATAAACAATCCTGGAAAATACGAACGCTACAACCAGTTTAACGGCTTGGACGAGCCTGTGATAAAATATCTCGAAGATGATGGAGAAATTATCACATTTTTGGAAAATGTTTATAAAATAGTCGACAGTTCGGTAAATCGATATATTGACAGAAAATTCACGAATCTAATGGTTTGTTTCGGTTGCACGGGCGGACAGCATCGTTCGGTTTATGCTGCACAGCATTTGGCAGAATATTTGAAAAAGAAGTTTGGAGTAAAAGTGAATCTTGTTCATCGTGAGCAAAATATTGAACAGGTTTTTGAAGCAGAAAATTAATAATATTAGATAAAATTTATATATTTGCAAAATGTTTCTTATTGGATACAGTTATGACAAATGAAAGAAAAACAGAACAGATTGTACGTTCTCATTTTGAGAGGTGTTTGGATTTTGTCAAAATTGAAGAGCAATCGTCGGACATTACAAAGATTGATAAGCTTCTCAAAAGTGCTTCAAAAAAAGGAACAGGTAAAGGTTTTCCCGAATTTATTATTACGTTTAATAAAAATAATGATTTTTTGATAGTTGTTGAATGTAAAGCCGATATACTTAAACATGAAAATCTAAATCACGATAAATTTTCCGATTACGCCATTGATGGCGTTCTATTGTACGCCTCGTTTTTGTCGAAAGAATATGACGTGCTGGCAATAGCCGTAAGTGGCGAAACAAAGCAACAACTCAAAGTGTCGCATTTCCTGCACCTGAAAGGCGAGCGAAAAGCCGTGCCGATGTTTGGCGACAAACTTCTGCCGGCACAGGATTATTTGAACGGTTATTTAAAAAGCCCCGAAAAGCTCCGTCAGGATTATAACACGCTGCTTGCCTATTCCAAATTGTTGAATAAAAAACTGCACAGCAACAAAATTTCCGAAAACAACAGGGCTTTGCTGTTGAGTTGTATTTTGATTGCTTTGGAAGATGACGCTTTTCGTAATTCCTACGGCAAAAAAACTACTCCGAAAAAATTAGCCGATTTTCTTGCAAATACCGTTTCGGAAAAATTGGAAGAAGCCAATATCACACACGACAAATTGAATAATCTTAATATTCAATTCGGCTTTATCAAAACCGACACTTCGCTCACTACAAAGGACGGCTTGCTCAAAGAACTGATTGACGAAATTGACACAAATATCAATCAGTTTATCAAAACACACGAATATTTTGATGTGTTGGGGCAACTTTACATTGAATTTTTGCGGTATGCCAACAGCGATAAAAGTATGGGAATTGTACTCACGCCGCCGCATATCACGGAACTTTTTGCGGAATTGGCGCAGGTAAACAAAAATTCTATTGTTTACGACAACTGCATAGGTACGGGCGGTTTCCTGATTTCGGCAATGAAATACATGATAAAAGATGCTGAGGGCGATGAGGCAAAAATCAAGGAAATTAAAACTTCGCAGTTAATCGGCACCGAATATCAGGCGCATATTTTTGCTTTGGCGGTTTCCAATATGTACATTCACCAAGACGGGAAAACGAATATTACAAAAGGAAATTGCTTTGACGATGATATTGTTCAACAAGTGAAGGCAAAAAAGCCAACTGTCGGGCTTTTAAACCCGCCCTATCAAAGCGATAAGAAGAAAGATACCGATGAATTGTTGTTTGTTCTTAATAATTTGGAATGTTTGGCTGACGGCGGAACTTGCATTGCCATTGTTCCAATGCAAAAAGCGTTGGCAACAAGCGGAAAAATTGCAGAATTGAAAAAGAAATTGTTGGATAAAAACACATTGGAAGCCGTTTTTTCAATGCCCGATGAACTGTTTTTTAACTCAAATGTCAGTGTTGTAACCTGCGTAATGGTTTTTACTGCTCACAAAAAGCACAGTCCGAATAAAAAAACTTTTTTAGGTTATTATAAAGATGATGGATTTATAAAACGAAAAATACAGGGCAGGCACGATGGTTTGAGCGTTTGGAAAAGTATTAAGGACAAATGGATTTCTTATTTTATTAACAGAGAAGATGAGGCAGGATTTAGTGTAAATAAAGCAGTTACAGCAACAGGTGAATGGTGTGCAGAGGCATATATGATAACCAATTATGCTACTTTGTTGGAACAGGATATTATTCAAAAAACAAAAAATTATGTAGCATATAAATTCCTAAATAATTATAATATTCATTCATTATCTTTGCCTGAAAATACTGTTGCCAAATTTGACACAAAGAAGTTAGAAAAATTGTCTGATGTTTTTGATATTCGGCTGGGTAAGAGTTTGGAATTGATTAACTGCGAAGAAGTTGAAAACGGAATAACCTTTGTGTCAAGAACTTCGGCAAATAATGGAATTGTTGCGCGAGTTAAGGAATGGGAAACGGTAAAACCAATGCCCGCAGGTGCGATAACCGTTGCATTAAGCGGTTCGGTTTTGTCTTCATTTTATCAGGAAGAACCTTTTTACACTTCATTTCATATTGCGTGTCTGTATCCAAAACAAAGCCTCACAAAAGCGGAAATGCTTTTTTATTGTGCTGCAATAGAGCATAATAAATATCGCTATAATTTTGGCAGACAGGCAAATAAAACATTAAAAGATTTACTAATTCCTATAATTCATTAAACTATGGCACGCATAATAAAATACGAAGATTTAACCTGTCTATTGGAACAAATTTTTGGCGAAAATTGGGAAAACACCTATAACCTCGACCACGATATGTTGGGTTATGTGTTGTTTGTGAAACAAGAAAATGGATGCGTTGATACGTTTTCTCGCGAAAGCAGGCGGCATTCGCCCAAAAAAATGTACGCTTATTTGTTGGGACTGTGGGATATGAAACGGTTTTTGGAAAAACAGAAAATTAATCTTTAAAATCATAAATCATTATGTTAAAATAAATATCTAACAGAATAGACTATGATATGAAAAATAAATTAAAAGCAATGATTTTTGCTGCGGGAATGGGAACTCGCCTGAAACCGATTACCGACAGTTTGCCTAAAGCCCTTGTTCCTGTTGCAGGACAACCAATATTGGAACATCTTATAAAAAAATTAAAGCGTGCAGGATTTACACAAATCGTAATCAATGTTCATCATTTTGCCGATATGATTATTGATTTTTTGAATCGCAATAATAATTTTGGCATAGATATTTATATTTCGGATGAACGTGATTGTCTGCTTGATACAGGCGGAGGAATAAAACATGCAGCCAAATTTTTGCAAGGCAACGAACCGTTTTTAGTTCACAATGTCGATATTGTTTCCAATGCAGATTTGAACGATATTTACGAAAAACATTGCGCCGAAAATGCGTTTGCAACGCTTTTGGCAAGCGAACGCAAAACGACTCGCTGCCTGCTGTTCAACACCGACAATAAATTATGCGGATGGCAAAACAAATTGACAAACGAACTGAAATGGTGCAACTTGCAATCAGCGTACAGCAATTGCACCGCGTACGCTTTTGGTGGAATACACGTTATTTCATCAGAAATATTCAACTGTTTTGATAACTATCCTGAAATTTTTTCGATAATTGACTTTTATTTGTCGCACGCACAAAAAAAAGATATTCGCGCATACGTTCCTCAACAACTTCGACTGATTGATATTGGCAAACAGGAAACATTGTTACAAGCCGAAAATGAATATTTTGACCTGTTATAACAGCAAATCCATTAATAATCTGCGTTGGAAAAACGCAAATCACGCAAAAAATTCATCTGTATTTTACTTGTGTTTATAACATTTTATCCAATCAACAGCAAATGAAACAGGCAGGTCGGCGTTGCTCAATTCCTGTTTTACGCCCGACGAAAATGCCAAATACATTTGTTCGCTAATAAGAATATTTTTTGAAAAAACTTTTTTGCCGTTTATTTTCCATATTATTTCGTATGGCGTCCATTCTATTCCTATGATATAAAATTTTCGTTTCAAGGGAATTGGAAGGTTTTTTTCAATATCTTGCGCGTTGCCGAATGCTCCGACCTGTATTTTTCCATTATTTACGCAAAATATATTTATAAACGGTAGCATTTGCTCGCTGCCAAGCCAAAAGGCATGATATGTTCCTTTGGTTTTCGGCGGCATTATTTTTGCTTCTATTTTACCGTATGTTTGTACAAATTTTGTTGCCGTACTTACAATTCCCGATGTATACGCAAATTTTTTTGGAACAAATCCGTGCGTGTCGCTCCATAAAACTCCGTCTGCCTGTTCTTTGCGCGTTATTATTTGCAAAATGCTGTTTGCTACGCTTATGTTTTTTCCATCGGATATAAAGTGTAAATCTCCCGATTGCGAGTACGATCTTTGAAGATGCCTCAATGCTGTAATGGGTTGCGTTATCCAGTTTCTTTCGAGTATTGCCGATGTAAAATCATCGCCAAACGAGGCTTTCCATTTAGACATCTCGGCTACATACTGTTTGCATGATTCCTGCAATTTTGGTAATAATTTAATGTTTGCAGAACTTTTTAAATATGTATAGTCTTCAAGAGTTTTATACGCTTGACATTTTTTGTGTTTTGCGCTGTCGCAAAGGTATGCTTTTTTCTCTTTGAACTCGGCTGTTTCGCTTGTCCGTTTTAATCTCAAATATTCTTCTACTTCAAATGAATCGGAATTATTGCCTTTTGCAAGAAAATTTTTCACTTTCTTACTTTTCTTTAATTGTTTCAATTTTTTTTCCAATTCATACTCATCGCTGTTCTTAAATTTTTGATTTTTTACGACATTTATATCATTTTTACATCGTCCCGATTCTACGTATTCTTTCATTTTTATGAATTTGCTATATGCTTCCGAATCCAGAATTTCGCCGATTTTTTTGCAATTATTTTCCATTTCGGCAATTGTTTTTTCATATTTTTCTGTTGATGGAACAGGGCTAAAAATTCTATATTTTAAAAAATCAATCATCTTAATAATTTTTTGATATTAAATGTGTTATAAATATTTTCCAATAATTAATCTGCTATCAGTTTGAAACCTTTCCCGCGTATATTTATTATTTGTATCGATGGGTCATCTTTCATATACTTGCGAAGTTTTGTAATATATACGTCCATGCTTCGGGCATTGAAATAACTGTCATCGTTCCAAATTGTGCGCAGTGCAAAATTTCTGTCTAAAATAGCGTTACGGTTGAAGCACAAAAATTTCAACAGTTCCGATTCTTTAGATGTAAGTTTCTGTTCTACATCACCTTTTACAAGTATTTGTTTTGTTGAGTTAAATCGGTAAATGCCAATATCAAATTCATCCTGTGATTGATCTGCTCCGCCTTTTGTACGGCGTAATACTGCTTCAACTCTCAATAATAATTCTTCAATGCTGAATGGTTTAGTCATATAATCATCGGCGCCCGAATTAAAGCCTTCGGCAATATCTTCTTTTCGCGATTTCGCCGTAAGAAAGATTATAGGAATAATGTTATTTACATGACGCATCTCTTTTGCTAATGTGAAGCCATCTTTTTTGGGCATCATCACATCCAAAATACAAATATCATACGAACGCGCCTGAAATCCTTTAAATGCGGATTCTCCATCTGCGAAAAGGTCTGTATCATAACCTTTTACTCTTAAATATTCTAACAATAAAACGCCTAAATTTTCGTCGTCTTCTGCCAAAAGAATGCTTGCTTTAAAATTATTTTCCATAATAATATAATTTAATTTTGATTATAAAAAATTTACTTTTCATCTGTTTTATGCGGTAAATATACTAATTATTTTTTATTTGGCAAAAAAATTGTAAAAGTACTTCCTTTTCCTTTCTCACTTTCTACGCTAATTTTGCCTCCGTGCATCTCTACTATTTTCTTTACGTAATTCAATCCCAGCCCCGAACCCTTGACTGTATGTATGTTGCCTGTAGGTACTCTGTAAAATTGTTCAAAAATATGTTTGTGATATTCTTTTTCTATTCCAATTCCATTATCTGTTACTGCAATAATTATTCCACCATTTTTATTTTCGGTATTAATTAATATTATCGGATTTTTTTTCGAATATTTCAATGCATTATCAATAAGATTTGATATTATTTGCTGCAAATGCATTTCATCGCCGACTACAATGTTCTCTTTTGCATCGTACTGAGTCATTATTTTTCCTTTTTTTGCATTTAACTGCAACATGTACGAATCGGCTACTTTTGTGATAATATTTTTAATATTTACATCTTTATGTTTTATGTTGATATTTCCGCGTTCGACAGCCGCCATGCGCAATACTTTTTCGACCAGACTGCTAAGGCGCTGCGCTTCGTCGCGTATCATTTTTGACAGTCCTGCAACATTTTTCTTTTCGACAGGAACATTTTCATCTTTAAGCATTTCCGATGCAAGTATGATTGTTGCAATAGGCGTTTTAAGTTCGTGAGTCATATTTCCCATAAAATCGTTGCGCATTTGCGACAGCCGTTTTTGATGAAAAATGATTATAAGCGTAGCCGCAAATGTTCCTACTATAATTATTATCAACAGCAAAGATGAAAAAATCACAAGTGATAATTTCTTAAAAATATAGTCGGTTAAATTCGGAACATATATATTTAAATAATATTTCGGCGCTTGAGCGGCATCGTTCGGAAACAGTTGTTTTTTGTATAAACAGTCTTCTCTGTCCGATCTGAATTCTTTTGTTTTCAAAGTGTTTACTTCAACATCTTCGGCTGTTGTAACGGCAAATTCAAAGTTTGTGTTTATTCCCTGCTGTTTGAATTGTTTCTGAATAAGCGAATCTATTCTGTCGGACGAAAGCCTGTCTTCGATTGACATGTCAATGGTTATTTTTGTTTCTTTTCTTTCGTCAATAAACAGTTTAGACTGACTGGATACAGGCAAATTATCGTTTTTTCGCATTTGTTGATCCAGTTCCGAGCCTGAAATTCCAAGTTCGAGCATAAGATTTAATCGGTTGTCGTTTGTTGCCAATCGCACATCGTTTTTGTTGATCCAGAAATTCGTTGATTTTTCTTCGATTACTCTATTAAATGAAGATGACCATGTAGTTAAATTTTTTCGTGTTACGGAACGGAAACTTCCTTTGCCGAAATATTCTCCGATAGGAGGAATTTCGTCAATGTCGGTTACAGTTATCTCCGCTTCTTTAGTCACATTTTCAAGTACTACCTGCATTTTTGCATCGAAATTGTCTTTTTGTATTTTTCCGGCTGTGTTCAACGAATTGCCTTGAAGAATGACAAGCGTTACGGTGCAAATGCAAATGGCTATTGATAATAAAATTATGATCTTTTTTTTCATTCTAATGCTTATGTATAAAGCAAAGTTAACCAATTTCTTTTGAAAGCAATCACTGTGTTAACCAAAAATAACAATGTTAAATCCTTTTCAGAATCTCGAATGACGGCGTTTTTTTAACAATTAAGTTCATACATGCAGTTATTCCTTTAACAGTTCTGATTGCCGCTGCTATGCTGTTGATTTGCTCTTTTGTTAAAGATCCTGAAATTTTTAATATAAAATCTATATTATGAAGTTGAGGAATTAGTCTAAATTCTTCGCATCTGTTACAGATAAAAGAATACTCAACATTTGTTTTCGGACATGTATAATTGAAACACGAAACGATTTTACCGTTCAAATGTTCGTTTTGCAGCGCAGGATGTTCAATTCTTTTCAAATCTAACGACAATATACTGTTTATATTTCCTGCCAGATAATAGTCATCTTCTGACGACACTATCGCAAAAACAACAAAATCTTGTTCAGTTTCCTTTATTTTCAATATTTTTGTCTTTGATTTCATTATAAAATCATAATTAAATTGAGTTTGATAAGTATTAAAATACAAATTTAATTAAAAATATTCGATCAAGGATAAACATGAAGATTTTTCGTACTCGAAGACAACAATCAAAAAAAAATCTTACATTTGCACATTATAATAAAAAAATGATGAAAACAATATTACTATTCGGAACAATAGGCACTCAGGAAATTCTTCTTATTTTACTGGTTGTGCTGTTGTTTTTTGGCGGCAGAAAAATTCCAGAACTTATGCGCGGACTCGGCAAAGGAGTAAGAAATTTTAAGGAAGGAATGAATAACGCCGAAAAAGAAATAAAATCCAATATCGACGATATTGACAACAGTGCAGAAAGAAAATAAAAACGAATTGCAATTCTGTGAGAAGTAATTAATTATCGAACAATGAGCGATGATAGTTCAAACCATGAAATGACATTTTGGGATCATCTCGAAGTGCTGAGAAATATGCTTTTAAGAGTAGCAATTGTGATTGCTATATTGATGATTGCTGTTTTTTTTTCAAAAGATTTTATTTTCGGCTCTGTAATATTTTCGCCTGCGAGTTCAGATTTTTGTTTATATGGTTGGCTTTGCACATTGGGCGAAAGTTTAAATATGCCGCAGTTTTGTCCCGAACCTTTTAAAATAGAAATAATAAATATTAATCTTTCGGCTCAATTTTTCACACACATGAGTACATCATTCTGGCTGGGACTGATATTATCTTTTCCGTATTTTTTGTATGAAATGTGGAAATTTATTTGTCCGGCTTTGTACAAAAAAGAAAAACGATACATACGAATTGCATTCGGATTTGGAGGCATTCTTTTTTTTATGGGAGTAATGCTCGGTTATTTTGTGATTTTTCCCCTTACGCTTAAATTTCTCGGCACTTATCAGGTAACCGAAACTGTTGTAAATCAAATATCATTAAGTTCGTATATTAGCACATTCACATCGCTTATTTTAATAATGGGAGTGATTTTTGAGATACCGATGGTAGCATTGGTTCTTTCAAAACTTGGGGTAATTCGTCGTCCGTTTTTACGCAAATATCGCAAATATGCCGTTGTTGTTTCACTTATTTTATCTGCAATAATCACGCCAAGCGGCGATGCTTTTACGATGCTGATGGTTGCGCTTCCTTTGGTTTTGCTCTACGAATTTAGTATTTTGGTTGTAAAAAAGTAAATTTATTTTTTATACGGTATAAATTTGGAAGTTACTGATATTAATACGATTATAAGGATTGAAAATGCTTTTTGTCATGTGCTTATACTGCAAAAAATCCCTGGTGCAGTGTCCTAATGTCAATCGGAACACAACACAAAAGCCCAAATTGCATGTTGTTACCTCTTTCAATAGATTTAAGAATGCACAGGATAATAAACAAAGAACGCTGCAGATTTAAGATTACGAAAATTGCAAATGCTTTACTTAATCCTTTTGCAAACTCAAATTAATGGCTTTATTTTTTGTCAATACCTTGATACGCTTCCCACAAATACTAATAATGCAAGCAGCATTAATCCCAAACAGACGATAGTAAAAATTCCCGCTGTTTTCCAATACCTTTTTTGCATTAAAAATGCCGTTTCAAGTTCATTGCTGTTTTTTGTAAAACTGTACCTGCTGTAACCATTTGCCGCTTTGAACAGATATGTTCCCAAAATAATAATTACAATTGCCATAATAATGTAAAGAATCCCAGCCACAATCAATGGAGAAGTATCTACACGGTAATAATAACCGCCACTACTTAAGTCGGCTGCTTTTACAATGGCAACAAGAGCCAAAATAATCAATAGTCTATAATGTACCCCAATTTTCGGACAGCCATTAAAGACAAAAAAAGTATAAATTTGCAGCATGAAAAGTAAGCGAAAATTTACGAGTGCCTTTAAGGCAAAAGTGGCGATAGAAGCCTT
>JAISYZ010000167.1 GCA_031269545.1 Prevotellaceae bacterium | reverse complement strand
TTAATCACTTGTCGCACCTTTCAGGTGCAGGTTCGTGAGACGGCTTTTTCCGCAAACTGCGCTATCGCTTGTATGCGTTTATGAAAATAATGTCCTTTCAGGACAACCTAACATCAACTAATTCGCAATGATCTACTAATTTTTAGGCTTCTTAAATATATTGAAAAAGGCAATAGCACCTCAAAAAAAGACTTAACCGCATAAACTGTTCATTCAATTTCAGAAAGAAGTATCATTAATTTTTCAAGTTTACCGGTTATGACTGCCGACCTGCACGTGAAATTATTAAATACAAATGAAAAGCATAAATATTTTCCCGATTTTGTGGTAACATATCCGCTGTATGAGCGCACTGCCGACAACGAACCGCTTTTTGCTTTTACATTTCCTTCGGCTGTCGTTTGTTTCAGCATATTTTTCATTGTTCCATCAATGCCTGCCACAGGAAGTGATTGAACAAAATCTTCATATACATCGCTGTTGTACATTGCCGACAGATATTCGCACAGGAATTTTGTTGTTACAAAATTATGCCGCGACAGTCCGCTGCCATCCGACTGTCGAAAACCATCGGTCTTAATATTCATTTCTTCAAGTTTTTCGGCAACTAATTTTCGACCTTCGTAAATTGAACCGTCGTTTCCTGATTCTGCGCCTATTGTTTTCAGAATTGTTTCGGCAAAACTGTTATTGCTGCTTTTGTTTGTTTCGTAAATAATGTCGGTATATGCAGGCGAATTGTATGTATAAAAATGTGTATGATTTTGATTTGAAAGATATGATGTTCGTCTTTCTAAAACTTCTATGATGTTTGATGTTTTTATTCCGTTTCGATTTAAATAATCATTGAAATACCATGCGCAGGTATATGCAGTATTTGGAATTGCCGCCGAGATGGTTCTGCCTCGCGAATTTGTCAAAACTTTACCTGTCAATAATGCTCGAGAAGAATATGGAGAACTGTACAAACTTATACCTGAATCATTTACGCTGTCGGTTGATGTAAGATTATTTTCCCACAAAATTTCGGGAATATAAGGTCGAACGCTGTCAATACTTGGTTTTTCGCCGATACTTGAAGCAGGCTGTATGTATAATTTACATTTATTGTCGATAAATTGAATTCCGCTAACGCCTGCTCCGTAATCTGTTCCAATATCGTCAAATTCCCAAGAGCCGGGACGGTTTTCGTCATCAAAAAAACGTGTATCGGCAATGATTTTACCTTTTATATTGTTAATTCCCAGATTTTTGATTGCCTGTATCCATTTATTAAAAACACTGTCGGGAAGAGTATTTTTGTAAACAGCAGAACCAAGCGAAGGATCGCCTCCGCCTGTGATGTACATATCGCCATCGAGTGCAGAATCAATGATATTGCCTGTGTATTCAAGTTTTGTTTTGAATGTATAATCTGCGCCAAGCAACAATAATCCTATTCCTGTGGTTACAATTTTCATATTGGATGCTGGCATCAGGCAATATTGAGAATTGTGTTCAAACAAAAAATCTCCGCTTTTTGCATCTGCAACCGAAAGGCTCCAAACAGCATTAGTCAAATCGTTATCATATAATTTCAACGTATCAACATATTCGATAAATTTCTTAAATTCAGTCGAATTATTTTGTGAAAATACAGGTTTATACGTAACAGTACAAATAAATATAAGAAAAATAATTTTTTTCATTGCTAAATGTGATTAAATTCTTTGCAAAGATAAAGCAAATAAATGATTAAACTGCTAAAATTATAATATTTTCGATATTTTTATTTTACTGTATGGCAGAAATTGTTTAATTTTTTTCTAAATTTTGCCTTTGTTCGGCGGAATATCTCGCTATGCTTAATGGAGTCCAAATTAAAATATGAAAAAAACTTTCATATCCGTTATATGCTAATTCGGGATATTTACATAAATTTGCATATTGTAAATTTTAAAAAAGAACAAAATTATATGAAAAAGACATTATTTTTATTTTCGGTTGCGATGCTTGCACTTGCATCGTGTTCGCAAAAATTTGACGAACGTACATGGATTCGCATAAACCAAATGGGATATTATCCCGAAGCGACAAAAATCGCAGTTTTCATCACAAAAGGCGACCTTGAAATAAAACAATTCTCAATTTGTGATTCGACAAGCGGGAAAATCGTGAAAACTTATGACAATATTCAAAAAACAGGCGAATGGAGTGTATTCAAACATACCGCACGACTGAATTTTAGCGATTTTGCCGACAGGGGAACTTATTATATATCGGCAAATAACATAAAATCCGACTATTTCAGAATAGATTATAATCTCTATGAAGGAGCATCCGATTTTTTGTTGCGTTACATGCGCCAGCAACGATGTGGATTCAATCCTTACATAAACGCAAAATGCCATCAAAACGATGGATTTATCATATATCATCCGACACTGGAAGGCAAAATGATTGACGTTACAGGCGGATGGCACGATGCTGCCGACCAGTTGCAATATGTTACAACTTCGGCAAACGCTGTATATACAATGCTTTTGGCGTATCAACACAATCCCGATGTTTGGGCAGATGAATACGATGCGCTTGGATTGCAGGGCGCAAACGGCATTCCCGACATTCTTGACGAAGCAAAATGGGGACTTGACTGGCTTGTAAAAATGAATCCGCAAAAAAACATGATGTTCGCTCAAATTGCAGACGATCGCGATCATAAAGGTTTTCGTATTCCCTCGCTCGATTCCGTTGATTATGGAAAAGGCGTAAACGTCCGCCCTGTCTATTATGTTACAGGCGAACCGCAAGGACTTTTCAAGCATAAAAATAAAACAAAGGGAGTTTCATCTGTTGCAGGAAAATTTGCTTCAGCATTTGCTCTTGGTTCTCAGGTTTTGAAACCTTATTATCCCGAATATGCCGAAAATATCGCTAAAAAAGCAGTTGAAGCCTACGATTACGGCACATTAAAACCGGGCGCAACTCCAACCGCTCCGGGAACTGCACCTTATCATTACGAAGAAGAAAATTATGTTGACGATATGGAACTTGCAGCAACCGAACTTGCAGCAGCAACAGGCAAAACAAAATATATTGACGAAGCAGTAAACTACGGAAAACAAGAGCCTGTAATTCCTTGGATTTTGAACGACACAGCGCGGCATTATCAATGGTATCCGTTTGTAAATATCGGACATTACCGTGTTGCCGAATCAGGAACTGAAGATTATAAAATGGAATTTACAAAATACATGAAAGACGCTATTGAAGTTATTTCAGAGCGTGCAAAACGGAATCCTTTCAACGTGGGAATACCTTTTATTTGGTGTTCAAATAATTATGTTGCAGCGATGCTTACTCATATCGAATTATACAAAAAACTGTCGGACGATAACAGTTACGCCGAACTTGAATCATCGTTACTCGACTGGTTGTTTGGATGCAACCCGTGGGGAACAGGCATGATTTGCGGATTACCAGCCTGGGGCGATACGCCTGAAGACGTTCACGCAATTTATAATAATTTGATGAACGGAAAAATTGATGGTGGATTGGTTGATGGGCCTGTCAATGCAAGTATTTTCAATTCTTTATTGGGAGTTGAAATGAGTGAGCCAGACGAATATGCCGAAATGCAACCTGTTGATAAATTTGTTTATCACGACGATCATGGCGATTTCTCAACCAACGAACCAACTATGGACGGTGTAGGATTTTTGACTTATTATTTGTCATCTATTGAAAAAAGAGGCAAAAAATGATTGATTATTAACAATTATATTAAGTCCAATAAAGAATTGTCAATAGAATAAATAGACGTTCCTTAAAAAGAAAAAAATCAGCAATAATACGACATTATTTCTGTTAATTTTGTTTTGACATAAAAGTAAGCAGCACGTCATTGCGAGGAGCACAGCGACGAAGCAACCGAGTTTACGAGATCGGCGCAGCCAATCCAGAAAAATAAACAATGAAAAAATGGCAAATAATATTCTGGATTGCTTCCTGCATCGCAGTTCGCAATGACGAACACAAAGAAAGAAAAAACTGTTCATGTTTTGCAGACTTTTAGCCTGTATGTATGTAAAACACGGTATTTTTATCGCCATATTCGCCTGATTTATACCAAATTGCTGTAAAAATGCAATCTATAACTTACGACTAACCACTGTGTTTCTTTGTGTGATTTTTTGTTACACAGACTTACGCAAAGGTTCACAAAGAAAAATGAAGAATTTACAAATCTTTCAGTTCGAAATATAGCGAATTAACAGTTGTAATATAAAATTAATATCACCAAATAACGCCTTTTTTCTTTTGAAATATCTTTTTGCTTTAACAAAAATTTAAAATTTAAAATATTTAAAATATTTAAGTAAAAATTTGTAAATCAGCACTCTTTTCATCCTCACCGAAAAAAAATTGTGTCTTATAATTTATATTATAAGCGCATGGAAATCGAAAAGAAACAGTCTAATACAATTTGTATTTATAATATTTTAACAAATAGCCTATTTGCACCTTTCGAATAATACTATAACTTTGCAAGCGACAATTTGTCCTATAATATAAATTATAAGACACAAAATAATTTATTTTTAAGGTCATATTTTATAAAATATATCCTATTTTTAATAAAAAATATTTTGATCCAACATACAAAAAATGTGAGCATGAAAAAAACATTAGTACTATTAATCCTGTCTTTTGCGAGTGTACAATTATATTCACAGCAAAATGTGTACAGGGGAACAATTATTGAATCGGGAATAAATCGCCCGATAGCAGATGCAAAAATTCAAGTTGGCGATGTCGTGCAGGCAGCAACAAGCGCGGCAGACGGAACATTTGAATTATCTGCGATGCAAGGCATACAATATTTTGCAATTGTTGCTGATGGTTTTCAACTGTACGAAACAGAAATTGATTTCGGAAGCGTTACAGACTTGGGAACTATACGGTTGCAACGAGTGTCAAATCTTAATCAAGAGGTTGATTATATTACCGAAATTGAACTGGACGATGATATTTCATCCAGTCAAAATACTTCGGCATTACTGTCATCGTCGAAAGATGCTTTTTCGTCGATGAGCGGATTCAATCTCGGTGTCTTTCGTTTTCGCCAGCGCGGATATGAATCGTATAATTCGCTGGTGTATATCAATGGCTTGAAGATGAACGAAGTTGAACGCGGACAGCCTGTATTTGCTCTTTTTGGCGGCTTGAACGATGCTGTCAGAAATCAGGCATACAGCAACGGACTTGCTCCTTCGGACGAAACTTTCGGCTCGCTTGGCGGAACTACGGTTATCAATACGCGGGCGTCAAGTTTCAGAAAGCAGATAAAAGTTGCCTATGCAGCGGCAAACGCTCAATATCGTCATCGACTGATGGTAACTGCATCAACGGGAATGATGGAAAATAACTGGGCATTCGCCGTTTCTGCATCGCGCAGAGTTGGCGAAGAAGGTTATGTGCAAGCCACATCTTACGATGCATGGGCTTATTTTTTAGGCGTTGAAAAGAAAATAAATTCGCAGCACAGCATTGCTTTCACTGCCTTTGCTTCGCCAAGCGAACGCGGATTGCAAAACGGCTCTACCGAAGAAATTTACAGTTTGATGGGAAACAATTATTACAATTCAAACTGGGGATGGCAGGATGGCAAAAAACGCAATTCGCGCATACGAAAATCGCATCAGCCTGTTTTGACTTTAAATCATTTCTGGACTATCGATGAAAAATCAAATCTCACGACATCGCTGGGATACGTCTTCGGACGCGATGGTCGATATACGCTTTCGTGGGGCGAAGCATACGACCCGCGTCCCGACTATTATCGCAACCTGCCGAGTTATTTTTCAAATCCAGAGTTGCAGAAAATAGTTGCCGAAAAATTCAAAAACGATCCTTCGGTAAATCAAATTAACTGGACGGGAATGTATAGACAAAACAGAAGCAAAACAGATGCAGATGGAAAATATGAGGCAAAATATCTTATCGAAGACCAGCGCAACGACCGCAAGATATTTTCGTTTAATACTGTTTTCAATACTGCTTTCAAAGAAAATATTACTTTGCAGGCAGGAGTCGAAATGCGCAACGTGAGAACAAACTACTTCAAGGAAATAGAGGACTTGCTTGGCGCAGATTACTGGTTCGACATTGACAAATATGCAAAACGCGACTACCCAACGGACGAAAACAGGTATCAGTCGGACTTGAACAATCCAAACCGAAAAGTTGCAGCAGGCGACCGCTTCGGATACGATTACATAATCAATCATACCGAACTTAATTTATGGACGCTGCTGCGCATGAAATTTGATGCCGTTGATGTTTATTTCGGTCCGCAACTGTCGAACACATCATTTTACCGCGAAGGAATGATGAAAACAGGAATGTTTCCAAACAATTCGTTCGGAAAAGCGCAAACGCACAACTTTGGCGATTATGCTCTGAAAGGCGGATTTACCTATAAAATAACAGGACGCCATTTTATAGATGGAAACTTTGCAGTGATGACTCGCGCTCCGTTTTACCGCAACGTTTATCTCTCGCCGCGTACGCGCGATATGGTAACCGATAATCCGACAAGCGAAAAAGTCACAAGCGGCGATTTGAGTTACATCACGCGGACGCCTTATGTTCAGGCTCGTATTACAGGCTATTATACTACAATAAAAGACAAAGCCGAAACCACAAGTTATTACGACGATTCTTACGGCTCGTATGTAAATATGTCTATGAACGGAATAAATCAGCGTTACATGGGAGTCGAAGCGGGACTGAAACTGAAACTTTCGCAAACAATGACTCTGGAAACAGCGATTGCTCACGGTAAATATGAATATACCAACAATCCGCTGATTACTGTTGCGCAGGATGCAACCGCCGAGATGCTTGTAATAAACGAAAAATCTTACATAAAAGGATTTTATGTTGAAGGAACGCCTCAAACAGCCGTTTCTGCCGAAATTACATACAATTCGCCGCGATACTGGTGGGTAAGTTTCGGAGGTAATTATGCTGCAAATGCATTTCTGGATTTCAGTCCAATGAAGCGTATTTTATCACTGTATAAAAACGCTGCCGATACTGATTTTGAAGTTATAAAAAACTACACGGCTCAAACACGCCTGCCCGAAGCGGTTACTTTCGACTTTTCGGGCGGATATTCGGTGCGTCTGCGCAACAATTATCTGTCGTTTATGCTGAACGTACAAAACATTTTCAACAGAAAAAATATCAAAACGGGAGGCTACGAATCGATGCGCATCAACCTTAGCGATTTGGAATCGGCAAGGTTCGATCCGCGATACTTCTATGCCTTCGGCACAACATTTTTCTTTCAAATATCGTACAGATTTTAATATGATTTAAAAATTCAATAATTCAATAAAAATAAAATGAAACAAAATTTAAAATATAATATAATGAAAACAGTAATAAAAAAGCAATTTACATCGCTGGTGGCGATTATTGCAACAGTTTTTGGCATTACATCATGTATTGATAACAAATTTAATTTCCCTATTGAGGAATTATACGATCATGGTCTTACAGCCAATATAAATATTGCCGAATTAAAGGCAAAATATCTAAACTCTACTGTCGAAATCACACAGGATTTGATAGTAGAAGGCTATGTATGTTCGAGCGACAAGGAAGGAAACATCTTCAAAACACTGTACATACAGGACGAAACGGGAGGACTTCCGATAGTTATTGACCAAAGCAATATCAACAACAATTACCGTGTTGGTCGCAAAGTTCTTGTGAAATTGAAAGGATTGCATCTCGGCGCATACAGCGGACTGATACAGCTCGGCTTGATGCCCGAAACCGGCGAAACTTCGCCTTCGCGTATTCCTGCAACTGTTGTTTCTAATTACATTGTAAAAGACAAGGATGTTGCCGCTATACAGCCCGAAGAGGTAACAATTTCGCAGCTTGCAAGCCGTGATGACTTGATTGGAAAACTGATTAAGATAAATGATGTTCAGTTTTCGACTCCCGATGCTACTTATGCAACTGCCGATGCAAATACAAACCGCACTGTCGAAGACAGGGATGGAAACACAATTATCATGCGCAACAGCAGTTATTCAACATTTGCACTGATTCCGCTGCCTCAGGGAAGCGGCACATTAACGGCGGTACTGTCGGTTTTTGTATCGGGCGCAACAAAAACTTATCAACTTCTTATTCGCGACACGGCAGACGTTGCCTTTAACAATCCGCGATTTGGAGGCGGCAGCGGCACGGGCACAGGCGATGGAAGCGAAAATAATCCGTATAATGTTGCCAGTGGAATAACAAATCAAGGCTTAGACGATACGGTATGGGCGCAGGGTTATATTGTAGGCTGCGTTAAAAACGGCGTGACATCCGTGTTATCAGCAACCGATATTGCCTTTGGCTCGGGCTGGGATTCGCAGACAAACGTTCTTATTGCCGACTCGCCGGACGAAACGAACTATACAAAATGTATTGTCGTAAATCTGCCATCGGGAAAGCCTCTGCGCACACAGGTAAATCTTGTTACACATCCCGAAAACTACAAAAAGTTGTTAAAAGTAAGAGGCAAATTGCGTACATATTTCTCACTTGCAGGATTGAGAGATTCGCCCGGCGAAACATCCGATTTTGTTCTTGAGGGACAAGGCGGAGGCACAGGCACAGGCAATGGAAGCGAAAATAATCCGTATAACGTTGCCGATGGAATAACAAATCAAGGCTTAAACGATACGGTATGGACGCAGGGTTATATTGTTGGCTGCGTTAAAAACGGAGTGTCATCCGTGACATCAGCAGCCGATATTGTCTTTGGCTCGGGCTGGGATTCGCAGACAAACGTTCTTATTGCCGACTCGCCTGACGAAACGGACTATACAAAATGTATTGCCGTAAATCTGCCATCGGGGAAGCCTCTGCGCACACAGGTAAATCTGGTTACACATCCCGAAAACTACAAAAAGTCATTAAAAGTAAGAGGCAAATTGCGTGCATATTTTGCACTTGCAGGATTGAGAGATTCGCCCGGCGAAACATCCGATTTTGTTCTTGAAGGACAGGGCGGCGGCGGCACAGGCGGCAATGATATATTCAACGAAACGCTGCTTACTCAAACAAGTTTTGATAAATTTACGAAAGTCAGCCTAAGCGGTAATCAGGGATGGACATTCGATGCTCAATACGGAGCGGTAATGTCGGGCTATGTAAATGCCGACACCAGAAGTTATGCCAATGTTGACTGGTTTATATCGCCCGCTGTTGACCTGTCGGCATACACGGCGGCGAAAGTTGTATTCAACCATGCACGCGGACCTGCTGCAAGCATTACGGTTGGAGTATCTCAGGGATGGTATAAGGTTTACGTATCCAACAATTACAGTTCGGGCGACCCGACAGCGGCTACATGGACAGAACTGACAGGCGTAACTCACGGAACTGCGGCATGGGCTTATGTTTCGTCGGGCGAACTGAATATTCCTGCTGCAAATCTGGCTGCAAACTGCCGTATTGCCTTCCGCTACGAATGTTCGGATACCGAATCGGCTACATGGGAAATAAACAATGTAGTTGTGAAAGAATAAACGAGAACAATTAATAATTAACAATTGATAATTAACAATTGATAATTAACAATTAATAATTAATAATGAACATGGATTGCTTCGGGCTAAACCTCGCAATGACGAACAGAGATGACGCAAAACGTCATTGCGAGGAATGAAATGACGAACAGACAGTCGAAACGTAGCCGTCATTGCGAGGAATGAAATGACGAAGCAATCCAGAGTAGCGGAGTTAATACGGATAATAATTAATAATTAATAATTAACAATTAATAATGAAACAGTAAATAAATATGATAAATGGGTTGCTTCGCTACGCTCGCAATGACGAATGAATAACTTTTCTGGATTGCTTCGGGCTACCGCCCTCGCAATGACGAACAGACAGTCGAAACGTAGCCGTCATTGCGAGGAATGAAATGACGAAGCAATCCAGAGTAGCGGAGTTAATCCAGAAACAATGAATAATGAATAAATAAAAAACAGGAAAGTGAAAAACAAAAAATATATTTTCAAGTATTGCGGCAAACGCCACCGAGACCTCGATATGGATTTACAGTATTGCGGCAAACGCCACCGAGACCTCGATATGGATTTGCAGCATTGCGGCAAACGCCACCGAGACCTCGATATGGATTTGCAGCATTGCGGCAAACGCCACCGAGACCTCGATATGGATTTACAGCATTGCGGCAGACGCCACCGAGAGATTGTGGACAGTTGCCGCAGTATTGGAAAATATATTTAAATATAAAAATAAATAATATTAATTTATAAAATAAAAAAAATATGAAAAAAAACATTATTAGAGTAAGATTTGAATATCTTCGAAACGAAGTGCATGTAGCGTATAACAATACGTTCAGCGCCCTTGTTGATAAATATACGCCTGAGGCGTTAGGAATATCAACACAGTATAACGAATATCAAAGACTGTTTGCCGACGAGGTTTCGGTTCTCGACGTTATTCGCAAAAGCGAACTGACGACCGAAATAGACGAACAGGATCATGTTCGCGACAAAATATTTCGCGGATTTGCAGATGCCGTAAAGTCGGCTCTCAACCACTTCAATGCCGAAAAGCGTAAAGCCGCCAATCGACTCGAAGTAATATTTGAAAACTATGGCAACATAGCAGCCAAAACTCTTGACCAGGAAACGGTGGCAATACAGGACATTATTCGCGAACTGCGCAGCAATGACAATGCGCCGCTGATAACGCTGCTCGCACTTGGCGACTGGGTATCGCAACTCGAAGTGGAAAATAACCGCTTTGAGCAACTGATGCTCGACCGCTACACAGAAACATCGCAACGCCCTGCACTGCGCATGCGCGATGTGCGCAACACAGTTGACAAATGCCTGCGGCAGATACTCGACCGTATCGAAGCCCTGTCGCTGGTGAACGGTGCGGCTGCTTACGAAAGTTTTATAAGTGAACTGAACACCGTAAGCGAGCGATACAAAAACATACTCGCTCAGGAAAAAGGCGAACGGAAAAGCAAGCCCGAAACGGAAGCCGAATAATGATTAAATGAATAAATTTAAAATTATGAAAAAAATAAGTAAATATTTATCATTGTTACTGTTTATTTTGTTTGCAGCAAATGCAGCAAACGGACAGGAAACAACAATATTCTGGGAAACCTGCGGAACAACCGCGCCGACAAGCGGTACTCGTCCAATACCCAGCGCATATACAGGCTGGGATAACGGAACGCCCGTTGCATTTAGCGGAAATTCGGATGTTCGCGCTACGAATAATATAAACAGTCATGTTTGGTTTGCTGCAAATTCAAGTAAAAATTTAATTATAAGCGGAATTAATACTTCGGGAAAAACAAATTTGAAACTCTCGTTTGATGTTGCATGTAACGTAAACAATGGTAATGCAAATGCACTGTTTATTGATGTAAAAGATTTGGTTACAAATGCAGAATCTTCGATAACAGTTCCTTCTACCAGCATTCCAAATCTAAACGTTTATATCACTGTTTCAGATTTGGAAGGACTTCCTGCAACAAACAATCTGCAAATTACGTTCTATGCAACTGCTGCAAGCAATCCAAACGGATATGGTTATCGTTTGGATAATATTGAAATTACAGGAGAAGGAAGTAGCAATGTCGATACTATCGCACCGGTATTAACATTCGATCCTTTAAGCGGAGCAACAAACGTATCGGTTAGCACAGCAGTAACGATAACATCAAACGAGCCTTTGCGGAAAACAGATAACAGCGCAATAGCCGACAGCGATTTGTCAACGCTGGTTGTATTCAAGGAAACAGACGCAAGCGGAACGGCAGTACCTTT
>JAISYZ010000121.1 GCA_031269545.1 Prevotellaceae bacterium | reverse complement strand
TATCTACCACTTGATTTACCAATCGAACAGGCGAATCCTGTGCAATTTTGCTATCCAGACTTACTGGAAAAAGCATTGTCTGACCTTGATTATATTCCTTAAAAACTGGTTTCATATCGAATGAATATCTTTGATTATCAGATGCAAAGATACAAAATTATGGGCTAATATCCAAATAATTTGATAGTATTTTTGAAAAAAAACAAAAGGCTGACACAAAAAATACTTTTGAGACAGCCTCTTTCGTTTTTCACTTTGCTTTTATTATTCAAATTTCTGTAAAAGCAATTCGATAATTTTTATTGCTGCAAGCGAAACCGATGTTCCGGGTCCAAAAATTGCCGCTGCTCCCGCATCGTAAAGCGCTTGATAATCCTGAGCGGGAATGACTCCTCCGCAAATCACGATAATATCGCCGCGTCCGAGTTTTTCGAGTTCTGCAATAATTTGAGGCACCAGAGTTTTGTGTCCTGCTGCAAGCGACGAAACGCCTACCACATGCACATCGTTTTCGACTGCCTGTTTTGCAGCTTCGGTTGGCGTTTGGAACAATGGTCCCATATCAACATCAAAACCCATGTCGGCATAACCTGTTGCTACAACTTTTGCGCCACGGTCGTGTCCATCCTGTCCTAATTTTGCTATCATAATACGTGGTTGACGACCTTCTTTTTTTGCAAATTCTTCGACTAATTTTTTTGCTTTTTCAAAATCATTGTCATGTTTTGCTTCTGCCGAATAAACTCCTGCATTCATACGTATAACTGCTTTATAACGTCCTACAATTTTTTCGCAGGCATCCGAAATTTCGCCGAGCGATGCGCGTTTTTGCGCTGCATCAACGGCAAGTTCCAAAAGATTGCCTGTCTTTGTTTCTACTGCTTTTGTGATTGCATCGAGAGCAGCTTTTACTTCTTCTTCATTACGGTTTGCGCGTAACTGCTGCAATCGTTTTATTTGCGCTTCGCGAACTGCTGTATTGTCAACATCGAGAATATCAATCGGATCTTCCTTTTCCAGACGATATTTATTTATACCGACAATTGTATCCGCTCCCGAATCGATGCGAGCCTGCTTGCGTGCTGCGGCTTCTTCGATACGAAGTTTCGGTATTCCTGTTTCTATTGCT
Source organism: Prevotellaceae bacterium (assembly GCA_031269545.1). GTDB lineage: Bacteria > Bacteroidota > Bacteroidia > Bacteroidales > UBA932 > JAIRKV01. The sequence goes on along the minus strand of JAISYZ010000121.1, from coordinate 31,582 downwards.
TTCGACATTCCTCCCAACTGTTCGACTTCCTGAATATGTTTCCATGCATTGTGAGCAATTTCGTGTGTAAGACTTTCGATATAATACGAACCTGCCCACGGGTCGATTGATTTGCACACCGAAGTTTCTTCCTGTATGTAAATCTGTGTGTTGCGTGCAATACGAGCCGAGAAATCGGTAGGCAGTGCAATTGCTTCGTCGAGAGCGTTGGTATGCAGCGATTGTGTATGTCCGAGCGCTGCGCCCATTGCTTCGATGCAAGTACGTGCAACATTGTTGAACGGATCCTGCTCGGTAAGCGACCAGCCTGATGTTTGGCAGTGTGTACGCAACGACAGTGATTTCGGATTTTTAGGATCGAACTGGTTTACAATTTTTGCCCAAATCATCCGCGCTGCACGCATTTTTGCTATTTCCATAAAATGGTTCATTCCGATAGCCCAGAAAAACGACAGGCGCGGAGCAAATTCATCAACTGTCATTCCTGCTTTAATTCCTGTACGGAGATATTCCAGTCCATCGGCAAGCGTGTATGCCATTTCGATGTCGCAGGTTGCTCCTGCTTCCTGCATGTGATATCCCGATATTGATATTGAATTGAATTTAGGCATTTTTTTTGCTGTGTAAGCAAATATATCGCCAATAATTCTCATCGAAAATTCGGGTGGATAAATATATGTGTTACGCACCATAAATTCTTTGAGAATATCGTTTTGAATTGTTCCGTTCAACTGTTCGAGAGTACAGCCCTGTTCCAATCCTGCTACAATATAAAACGCAAGTACAGGAAGAACGGCGCCGTTCATTGTCATCGACACCGACATTTGTTCGAGAGGAATCTGGTCGAAAAGAATTTTCATATCTTCTACGCTGCAAATAGAAACGCCTGCTTTTCCGACATCGCCAACAACGCGCGGATGATCGGCATCGTAGCCTCTGTGCGTTGCTAAATCGAATGCAACGGATAATCCTTTTTGTCCTGCGGCAAGATTGCGGCGATAAAAAGCGTTTGATTCTTCTGCTGTCGAAAATCCTGCATACTGACGAACAGTCCATGGACGCGAAACGTACATGCTGCTGTAAGGTCCACGCAGAAAAGGAGGAATACCTGCCGCATAATTCAAGTGTTCCATATCATTTAAATCGGCGCTTGTATAAACAGTTTTTACGGCGATTTTTTCAGGAGTCAGGAACGATGGTTTATCTTCGCAATTACAATTACATTCGGAAGATGCTGTATCGTTAAATATTATATCTGTAAATTTTGGTCTCATATTTTTTTTCATTAAATTCCCAATTCTGTTTGATATTGTTTCAATGTTTCGAGTACATTATTACGAACCGAGATGAAATGTGTTATTCCTTTTTCACGGAGTTCGTTTTCGCAGGCGGGAGCGCCTGCAACTACAAGTATGCAGCCGTTTCCCAACAATTCTGCAATTTGTGGAACGGCATTTGTATATTCATCATCAGACGAACATGCAACTACAATTTCGGCTTTTGATTCCAGCGCTGCTTTTGCGCCTTCTTCGACAGTCGAAAAACGGGTGTTGTCAATTACTTTAATTCCTGCACAGGCAAAGAAATTAGATGAAAATTGAGCGCGTGCGCGGCACATAGCCAGATTTCCGAAAGTAAGCATGAAGGCTTTCGGCTGTTTGGCGGCATTTTCGGTTTTCATTCTCATTGCTTCAAATGCTTCGGCTGCGCGATAAATTTTTATGGGTTCTGCAATTTTGTTTTCAACACTGCAACTGCAATTACAGGAATTTTTAAGATTTTCGCGAAGTTCGGGAGTCAATGTTTCGTTAAAGTTTGGATATTGATTTGTTCCCAGAATTATTTCACGGCGAGTAGCAATATTTGTATTGTGTTTTTGTGCGCTTGCGTTTACTTGTTCCTGAATAAATCCCGATTTGAACGCTTCGACGTATCCGCCTTTTTCTTCAATGGTTTTGAAAAGTTTCCATGCATCTTCGGCGATAAGGCTTGTAAGTTTTTCGACATAATACGAACCAGCCGCGGGATCAACAACTTTATCAAAATACGATTCTTCTTTCAAAATTATTTGAACGTTGTGTGCAATGCGGTTCGAAAATTCTGTTGGCTGTTCAAACGATTTGTCGAAAGGCAGAACTTCGAGCGAATCAACTCCTGCAATCGTTGCCGACATTGATTCTGTTGTTCCGCGAAGCATGTTTACATACGGATCGTAAATTGTTTGCAACCATGTCGAAGTTTTTGCGTGTATGTACATTTTTTGTGCATTTTCAGTAGTTCCTTCGTATGCTTTTACGATATATGCCCACAACATACGCGCAGCGCGGAATTTTGCAATTTCCATGAAGTAATTTGAGCTGACGGCAAATGTAAATTTCATTTTTTTTGCAATTTCGTCGGCTGGCAGTCCGCAGTCGGTTAATTTTGCAAGATATTCATTTCCCATTGCCAGAGCAAATGCCAATTCCTGTACAATAGTTGAACCCGAATTGTGAAAAATATATCCGTTTACGCCGATTGTACGAAAATTCGGAAGGGATTTGGCAGCCGTAACGCTTTCTTTCAAAAGATCGAAATCTTTTTCTTCGCTGTTGCAAAAACCACCGCAAAGCGTCAGTTTCGAAAGCGGACTGTAATCAATTGAACCGTAAACTTCGTCTGTATTAAATGCCTTTGCTTTTTCTACAAACATTTTGACTGTTTCGGGCGTTTTACAGCAACCGCCCGTAAAGTTGATTTCAGCAGCGGAAAGACAAATGTTGCAGAGTAAAGCGTCAAAATCGCTTTGCGAAAGTCCTTTTTTTCCATCTATTTTAAATCCAATGGAATCAACGCCTTTCATCAGAACATCAAGCGATTTTTTGTTTGCATCGTTTACATCTTTTGTGCAAAAATCCTGACGAATTTTCCAGTTGTTATCTTTTTTTGTTCCTCGCACAAAAGGAAACTGTCCGGGAGCATAAGAAATATGTTTGAGGTTTTTCAAATCTTCGATGCGGTAATACGGACGAACATTAAAGCCTTCCAATGTTCGCCAAACTAATTTTTTTTCGTAATCAGCGCCTTTCAAATCTTTGATTATCACCTCTTCCCAAGTTTGAGTTGAAACTTCGGGAAATTCAGTAAATAATTTTTCTGCCATAAGATTTTGTTTTGTTTTATCGAATTTATCAAAATTTAGAGCCGCAAAGGTATAAATTTTTAACTGCATTTGATAATAATTTGATAATTTTTTTAGTTTTAACGTAAATACGATTTGTTAAAATTATATCATTGAATTATAAATTGCGATAAATCAAAAAGGTTGGGTATATGTTTGATGTAGCCTGAGATTATTTAGAATTTTAAAATTTACAAGCAAATCAATATTAAGCGAAAAAGAGCAAATTAACTTACTGTTCTTCCCGTAAATATCAGACTCATTTATTTACAGTCCGCTTATTTCGGACTGCGGTTTTGTATTTTAGTAAATTAATTTTTTGGTTAAAATGAGTTTTCCTTTTTATAGACAGTTAGATGGAATGGATTGTGGACCTGCCTGTTTGCGAATGATAGCAAAATATTACGGCAAACAATATTCAATACAGGATTTGCGCGAAAAATCATGCATTACACGTGTTGGTGTCAGCTTGTTAGGAGTGAGCGAGGCTGCAGAAAAAATTGGTTTACGGGCAACGGCTTTGCGACCATCCTTTGAATATTTTGTAGAACAGGCAAAATTACCCTGCGTTGTGCATTGGAATCAGAATCATTTTGTTGTTGTTTATAAAATAGAAAAAAAGAAGCGTATAGCCAAAAATGCTCAATACACATTTTATATTGCCGACCCTGGATACGGTTTAATAAAGTATGATGAACAACGCTTTAAAAAATGCTGGTGCAGCACAATACAAGGCGGCATTGAGCGCGGCGTTATAATGACATTTGCGCCTACTCCGCAATTTTATGAAACAAAACCTGTAAGAACAAAAAAGATAAATCTTGCTTATCTTTTAAAATATTTGCATACATACAGAAAACAGCTTGTACAACTGCTTATCGGGTTGCTAATCGGCAGCATTATTCAATTATTTTTTCCTGTTCTTACTCAGGCAATCGTTGATTATGGCATTGGAAATTTGAATTTAAACTTTATTCATTTAATTCTACTGGCTCAACTTGTATTGGTTTTAAGTTCAAGTTTGGTAGATGTAATAAGACGCTGGATATTGCTTCATATAAGTACAAGAGTAAATGTATCGTTGATTTCGGATTTTTTGGCTAAAATGATGAAACTTCCAATGCATTTTTTTGATTCCAAACTTGTTGGTGATTTAATTCAGCGAATTAATGATCATGAACGTATAGAATCATTTTTGACACGTACAGTTCTCAATTCTTTATTTTCGATTTTGACAATTTTTGTATTTGGCGTTATATTGTTTCTGTATAATGTGAAAATATTTATAATAATGCTGACAGGGAACATATTGTATGTAGTATGGATATCATTGTTTATGAAAAAACGCGCCGAGCTTGATCATAAAAATTTTGCTGTTATGGCGACTTACGAAAGCGATATTATAGAATTGATACAGGGAATGCAGGAAATAAAACTTACAGGAAGCGAACAGCAAAAACGCTGGCGTTGGGAAAACTTACAGGCAAACATATTCAGAATAAAACTGCAATCGCTATCATTAGAGCAGTGGCAACATGTCGGCAGCGTATTGATAAACGAAATAAAAAATATTCTTATAACAATATTATCGGCAACATCTGTAATAAACGGAGATATTACTCTGGGAGCCATGCTTTCTGTGCAGTATATTATTGGACAAATGCAATCGCCTGTTGACCAGATTGTAGGCGTCATGCGGCAAATGCAGGATGCTCGAATCAGTTTGTCAAGACTTGGTGAAATTCACGACAGAGAGAATGAAGAAAAAGAAAACACAAAATATGTACAGGAATTTTCCGATACACAAGCTATACTATTAGACAAAGTAGATTTTACATACGGAAGTTCAAAATCAAAACTTGTATTAAAAGATTTGTCGCTTATAATACCTTCGGGAAAAATAACCGCAATAGTAGGTTTAAGCGGAAGCGGCAAAACTACAATGATAAAACTAATGCTTGGATTTTATCCTCCGGTAAACGGTGAAATATACATAGGCAATATTCCCTTATCAAAATACAGTTTCAAAGAATGGCGAAAACATTGCGGAGTTGTAATGCAGGACGGTTTTATCTTCAGTGATACAATAGCAGGAAATATTGCAGCAGGCGACATAAATATTGATAAACAGCGTTTGAAATATGCCGCACAAATGGCAAATATCGAAGAATTTATACAGTCTTTACCGTTGAAATACAATACAAAGATAGGCGGTTCGGGAAGCGGACTCAGTCAGGGACAAAAACAGCGACTGCTCATTGCCCGCGTCATTTATAAAAATCCGCAATATGTGTTTTTTGATGAAGCGACAAACGCTTTGGATGCAAAGAATGAACGACAAATTGTAAATAATCTGAACCGATTTTTTGAAAACAAAACAGTTGTAATTGTAGCGCACAGACTGAGTACGGTACGCCGCGCAGACAACATTGTTGTTCTGGACGATGGAAGAATTACTGAACAGGGAACACATGAGCAACTTATAACAAAAAAAGGAAATTATTTTGACTTGGTAAAAGACCAGTTGGAAATAGCAAATTCATAAATATGGCAAATCAGACAGATAAATATGAAAAAGAAAATTTTGCGGATGTTGAAATATACAACAACGAAGTTGACACAATATTAAACGATCCTCCCGTATGGATGGTTCGTGTTGGCTCTTATATGATTTACGGTTTGGTTTTAATTATAATAGCAATCGCTGCAATTGTTAAATATCCCGATACAATTACAACAGAAATTGTAATAAATTCCGCCGACACGGCGAATATAAAAATCCCTTACAGCAATGCAGCCAAACAAATAAATCTCAACACATCCGTGAGTATAGAACTTAACAATTACCCTGCCAAAGATTTTGGAGTTTTATATGCCAAAATTAAACAGTTTGAATATTATGCAAATACACAGGAATATCTGTTAACCGTTTTGCTGCCGAAAAATTTCAAATCAAATACGGGTAAAACAATAAAACATGTAGAAAATAATAAAGGAAAAGCAACAATAGTACTGAACAATAAAAGTTTACTTCAAAGAGTTTTTGAAGCATTACTAAAATAACAAGGGAAATAAAATTATGACCGAAATTACAACCAAACAAAAACCGACAGCGCCAAAATCGCTTAAGAAAAATATCATAAAGAAATTAAAACAAAACTCGAAAAAATCGTACAAATAGTTACAGTCCGCCGTATTCGGACTGCAAATCGATACTTTTGAATTTTATAAAACATGTTTAATTTTAAAATATTAACGACAAATGAAAATTACTCTAAATCCTAATTATATGCTAAAAAACGATGATGGTTGTGTATTATTATTAGGCAAAAGATTATTAGCAGATGATGAATCAAACGATGACTCTGTAATGTCGGCTATTCATCCTTTCCATGCAATGATACTCTCGTTTGTAAACGGAGATGAATACGATGATATTTTAGACAAAACATCTGAACAGTTGCAAATATCTCGCGAAAAAATTAAAAAATTTATTGATTCTTTAATTGAAAATAATAAAGCAATAGGACCATTATATAAAAACATTCAGCTTGGGTTCCCTCGAAATACAATTATAAAAAGCGACTATAAAAGACCAAATCCCTATAAACCAACAGATTTTGAATATAATTATCTTGATGTAAGGTTAAAAAGGCATAAAACGCCAAGCCACGCAATCCTGATGATAACCAACAAATGCGCAACCGATTGCATTTATTGCTATGCAGACAAACGCTATCCTGTCGATTGCAAAATTCCTTTTGACAGAATTAAGGAAATTATTGCAGAAGCAAAAAACATAGGAATCGTGGATTTCAATTTAATAGGAGGCGAAGTTTTTTTATATAAACAGTGGAAAGATTTATTAAAACTTTATCTTGATTACGGGTATAATCCGGCATTATCCGTAAAATATCCACTAACCGAAGATGATGTAAAATATCTTGCAGATATTAAGATCCCTCATATTCAGATATCTCTGGATACGGTGATACCCGAACATTTGAAGCAGATATTAAGAGTAAACGACGAATATGTAAATCGAATACAAAAAACTTTTGAATATCTCGAAAAATATAAAATTGTTACAACGGTTCATACAATAATAAACAGAAAAAACAGTTCAACGGAAGATATTGTTTCTATTTATGAATTTTTAAGCAAATTCAATAATATCAGATATTGGTTTCCTGAAATAGTTTCATCTTCAATGTATTTAAAAGACTTCGATTTGTATAAAGCCAAAATAAAGAATCTAAAACAAATGCAGGATTGTGTTGATAAATTAAAAGAAATGTCAAGTTTTAACATTATAAATGGCTTGGATAAAGTAGAAATACAAGAGAACATTACAAATGCGGAAACACAAGAACATATAGACAGAATGACAAAAGAATGGATAAATAATAAGGCGCTTTGTTCCGGTAATTTTTCGGGTTTATACATATTGCCTACGGGCGATGTTACAATATGTGAAGAATTGTACTGGCATCCTCATTTTATTATAGGAAATGTACTGACTCAAAGCCTCGAAGAAATATGGAATTCCGAAAAAGCACTGTCTCTTTTTAACATTCGTCCCGAAGATATTCCTGCCGACAGCGTTTGTTCATCATGTAAAGAATTTGACGAATGTCGAAGCATTAAACAAATATGTTATCGTGAGTTAATTAAAGCCTACGGAGATGATAAATGGTATTATCCCGATGTGAATTGTCCGAAAGCGCCAAAATCAATGTATAATATAAGTTATTAAATATATTTTATTAATTTTGCATCTATTAATAATAAATAAAAAAACATAATTTTATCAAAAAACGAATAATATGAAAAAAATAATAATAATGAGTATTTTGCAGTTGATTGTAACTGCTGCCTTTGCACAAAATTTAACTGTAAAAGGAATTGTTACAAGTGAAGATTCAATTCCTGTGGCTTCGGCAAATATTGTCTTGCAAAACGCAAACAGCGAGATTGTTACAGGTGTGGAAACCGACATAAGAGGAGAATTTATATTGCAAAACCTTATTGTCGGCGAAAATTATAAACTTTCAATATCATTTGTTGGTTACGAGACTCAGGAATTTGATTTTGAAAAACCGACAAAAGATATTGACTTGGGCAATATTGTTTTATTCAAAGCCTCCATCGAACTTCAAACCGCCGAAGTAAAAGCGCGTACTACCAAAATGTTTGATGATAGAAGAATTGTCTATCCTACACAAAAACAAAAAGAATTAACAGGCGATGGAATAACATTGTTAAGCTCAATGCGATTGCCCAAACTGACTGTTGTTCCTGCAAGCAACAGTATTACATATTGGGGACGCAACGGAGATTTGAAACTGTATATTAATGATGTACCTGCTACCACAGAACAGATACTTTCACTGGCATCCAAGGATATTTTATATATTGAATATATTGATCATCCGGATGCAAAATACACAGGCGCAGGTTTAGTTCTTAATTATGTTGTTAAACGGTTTGAATCAGGAATTACCGGAAATGTAAATGCCAATAAATCATTAAACAGAAATATGTTTAGTGGCGGAATAATGTTGAAGGCAAATCATAAAAATTCGGAATTTGGTATTGATTACAATTTTCATACTGAAAAAGACACAAGAAATTTTGATATAACTGACGAACAGTTTAATTTCAGCGATGGTTCTGTATTGCAGCGGTATGAGAAACCCTTGGATGTTTTGGGAAAAGGATACGGACACAATATTGCTTTGTCTTATGTTTACAATAAACCGCAAAATACTTTATTTTATATAAAATCGCAGTACACATACAATAAAACGCCAAATGATGATATTATATCAAATTTATATAATTTTGGCATACGAACAGATACAACAATGCGGGAAATAAATAAAAGCGCTAATGCCAAACAGCTATACAATGAAATCTTTTACAGGAAAGACATAAACGAAAAGCAAAACGTAGAAATAAAAGCATACAATATTTTCAATGAAACATTAATGCAAAATTCATATAGAGAATATAATAACATATTGGATATTTCAAATATACAGTCAACGGTTAACGGCAAGTCCTATGCAACGCTATTCCGTACCGACTACTCTGCAAACGTGAATAAAACCGACAGAATACTTGCAGGAATAATCTTTACACACAAAAATATTGATAACATTTATTCAGGAACGGATAACAGCACAACAGACATTAATACCTTATTGGCTGCATCATATATTCAATATAGTGGAAGATCAGGCAAACTGTCGTATCATGCGCGTTTGCTTGCCCGCCTTAACCGTGTTTCTCAAAAAAATGAAAACAAATATACAAGATACGAATTTGCTCCCTTATTGAGAGTTGCATACCAAATTAAGGATGATATGTGGATTGACTACAGAATAATTTACGCACAGCATCGCCCAAGCCTGTCGGATATGAGTAATTCTGTTCAGAGTATTGATGATTTGCAAAGCCGCAGAGGCAATCCCCTGTTGAAAACAGGAAATTCTATAGACCAGACGTTAACAGGATATTTCAGTGTATTAAACTGGGATGTAACTTTTACATTTGAACATTTATACAATCCCAAGTATATAGTAGAAGAAACTTTTATTGAAAATAATAAGTTTGTAAGAATACCTGTCAATATGAAATACAATCATGCATTTTACAATGAATGTGAAATATCTACAGAGTTATTTGGATTTATTGAATTTTCTTATACTTTGGGATTTAACCGATTTATAAATAAGGGTGAAACATATAAACACTATTACGGTAAGTGGTACAACAGACTGACGGGCACATTAAACATGGCAGGATGGAGATTAGATGCAATGATTTGGAATCACAATAACGATTTTTACGGTGAGAATCTGTGGACAAGCGGACGAGGTATGGTTTTTACATTACTACGTACTTGGTTCAACGGAAGTCTTACAACATCTTTAGCCTGTTATAACCCCTTTTCAAATTATACCAAGCAAGGAACAGTAAATTATTCAAATATTGCGCCGTATTCAAACTGGACATATAGTAATACTACTCATAGATTGGTTCAGTTTGGCCTATCATATCGGTTTAATTACGGGCGCAATCCCGTGTCGGATGTTTCTACCCGTTCTAATGTGAAAAGTGACAGCGGAATAATAAACAGCAACAAAGCGGCAGCAAAAGCAGAAAAAAGAAACTAAATTTTCAAAAGCAAGATTTTCAGATACGGAAAATTAATAAACAGACATTTTAAACCTAACAGGTTTCGAAAACCTGTTAGGTTTGATGATGCTTTTTGTCCCTGACGGGACATTTTTATTGACAATTATTTTGCTTGGTTTAATGATTTTGTAAAAATATTTTCATTTATAATTGTTTGTTAATAAATAAGTTATATTATTTTTAAATAGCAACTAAATAATTTTCTGGATTGCTTCACCCTGCGGGTTCGCAATGACGCTCTAATCCTTGTCGTCATTGCGAGGAGCGCAGCGACGAAGCAATCCAGAAAAATAAACAATGAAAAACAAATATAAACAAAATGGATTGCTTCGCGCGAAAATATCAGCGGTTATTCTGTTTCTACCGACATTTTGTCCCTGACGGGACATTTTTATTTACAATTATCTATCTAATGATTTATAAGAAGTTTTAAACCTAACAGGTTTCTACAACCTGTCAGGTTTAAAATGTCTGGTTATTAATTTTTGTATTTGGAAAGTGCTTTTCAAGGAGAAAACTTTTCTGTACATGACAGAATGCAAAACAAGTTTTATTGTTTATTTTTAATTAATTTACTAATTTTGTCGTGCGATAAATTTATATTGTAAGTTATGAATACAAATTATGATACTATAGTTATAGGAAGCGGTCCAGGCGGATATGTTGCTGCAATTCGCGCATCGCAACTCGGAATGAAAGTTGCCGTTGTCGAAAGCGATTTGCTTGGAGGAATATGTTTGAATTGGGGATGTATTCCTACAAAAGCCCTGCTCAAAAGCGCACAGGTTGCGCAATACGCAAAACATGCCGCCGATTATGGAATTTCGTGCAGTGCGCAAATAGATTTTGAAAAGATTATTTCGCGCAGTCGCAATATTTCGGCAACGATGAGCAAGGGCATAGAATTTCTTCTCAAAAAAAATAATGTTGACATAATCAAAGGTTTTGCTTCGTTTTGTTCTGCAAATGCAATCGAAATTGACGGTAATGATGAAAAACAAAAATTTTCGGCAAAGCATATAATAATTGCAACAGGAGCGCGTTCGCGTTCGCTTGCAAATGCATTGATTGACGGAGAAAAAATAATCGGCTACCGTCAGGCATTGACGCTTGCACGGCAACCGAAGTCAATGCTGATTATAGGTTCGGGAGCAATCGGCAGCGAACTTGCTTATTTTTATAATGCAATTGGAACACAGATTACGCTGGTAGAATTTCTTCCTGCAATTGTGCCTAACGAAGATGAAGATATTTCGGCGCATTTGAGCCGTACATTCCGCAAAAACGGAATCAAAATAATGACCGATTCATCGGTCGAAAGTGTTGACACAGTCGGCGATATGTGCAAAATAACAATAAAAACGAAGAAAGGAATCGAAACGGTTGAAGCGGAAACAGTTTTGTCAGCAGCAGGAATTACACCTAATATCGAAGGTTTAAATCTCGAAAAAGCAGGAATAGTAATCGAAAAAGGAAAAATAAAAACCGATGAATTTTATCGAACAAATGTTGAAGGTATTTACGCCATTGGCGATGTTATTGCAACTCCTGCTTTGGCTCACGTTGCTTCGGCTGAAGCAGTAACATGCGTTGAAAAAATCGCAAAAAAGGATGTCAAACCTGTAAATTACAAAAATATTCCTGCATGTATTTACACTTCGCCCGAAATTGCATCAGCAGGACTGACTGAAAAACGCGCTGTTGCCGAAGGTTATCAAGTTAAGACAGGAAAATTTCCATTCACAGCCTCAGGCAAGGCAACAGCAACAGGCGAACGCGATGGTTTTATAAAACTGATATTCGACGCTGCAACCGATAATCTTATAGGAGCGCACTGTATCGGCGCTAATGTTACCGAAATAATTGCAGGACTTGTAACAGCGATAAATCTTGGAGCGAAAGGACATGATATTATCAAATCAATTCATCCGCATCCTACAATAAGCGAGGCAATTATGGAAGCCGCCGCCGCCGCTTACGGTGAATCTGTGAATATATAAATGAGAATAAAATGTAAGAAGCAATGATATACTAATTTATTAAAATTGTAAATTTTTTCGTCATAATTGTCTAATGCTGACACTTTTGTAATGACATGATAATCATTAAATCATACAAATCAAAAAAATTACAGTTCAGCCAAATTGAAAAATAAAAAGACTGTTTCGCTTTTGAAAACAGCCTTTTTTTAATAAGATTTTGTAAATATTACAAATTATATGCAGTAAGTTGTCCATCTATAATAACAAATGCCATATTTATATTGGGCGCAAGTTCGTAAATAATCTTACGATTGTTTCCCATGTTGTACGATTTTATTTCGTCGCCTGTGTTTTTGTCAACTTTCACCAGCGACAGAAAATCCTGTCCATCTTTCTTTTCGCCCGATATGAAATAGGCAAAATCGTTAGTCGTTTTCGATGCATTGCGTAATTTGGCATTTGCTTTAAGTCTTTTTGCAACATCCAACATTGACTTCGAACCTGCTGCATACTGTTTCGTATTACTTGTCAACAGACCAAATGTTGAGCTGTTGCCGCCTTCGCCCGAAACGGTTACTTCTGTTGACATTACTCCTGCTACAATACCGCCAATATTGAGCAAGGCTCTTTCCATCCTATTGGTTGCCAACTGTTTATAATATTTGTGCGATTGCATAGTTCCTTTGCCATCCACAAAAAAATATTCATTCATTCCTTGCACAAAATAGCCTTTGTCGCGTGTTTCAAAAAGATATATTTCTTCAGATTTTTCGATATCTAATTTTGTTTTTTCAGGTCGTTTAACATGTTCATCGGGATTAAATAAATAGAATTTTTTTCCATCGAGTATTGCAATTTTTCTGTTTCTTTCATCAAATGCAATTTTTGCTGTTTTATCAACGGAGATATACCAGATTAATTTTCCTTTTACCTTATCAACAAATCTTGCAAATTCGGCGCTTAAAAGCAAATAACCTTTTTCATATTCTTTTTTAACCACATCATCATCTTCGTCGTCCAAATCCATTTCAAAAGGTTTTTTCCAGATGTTTTTTCCCGACACATTGTCAACCAGCATTGTTTTTTTTCCATAAAAAACTTCATATCCTTCGTCTTCGACTGTTACATCTTTCAGGTTTTTGGCTTCATAATCTTTTTTCCACAGTTTTTCGCCTGTTGCATATTTATAAATATTGAAACCATCTTTGCCAGCTATCAAAACACTTTCGGCATCAATTTGGATTTGTTTTCTAAAATTACCTTCAATTTCTACGGGTTTTTTCCACAAATCTTTTCCTGTTTTCAAATCAAGAGCCATAACCTTTTTGCCGAAAGAAGCCGTTGACAGCAATCCTCCGCTTTGTTCGACAATCATTAAATGTTCTTCTTTGTCGTCTAAAAAGAAAGTGCCGGGATTACATTCGTTTTCCCAAATGCTGCTGCCATCTTTGCTGTTTATCAAAATCAATGTCTTGTTGTATTTATAAACAATATCATTTGATGAGGTTGCTTTGGGATCAAAAGCATTAGCCGAGCCTAACAAACTTAAAGATGTGTGTTTGCTTATGCTTTTAAGAACACTTTCTTTTCCCAATACTTTAGTCCAAACAAGTTCTCTTGTTTCCAAATCTACACAATGCAATTTTATTACACGTCCGGATATTGTTTTTACAAGAAGTACAAAGATTTCAGGAATAGTATTTGTTTCCAAAATGCTCGAATACTTTGTGACGGTATCGGCGCCAAACAGTATTTTTCCTGTTTCAATATCAACAAACATATCGTTGATTGAAGCGAAAGGCGTAAACGGAATTTCTTCAAACGATTCGTCAACCTGACTGCTTGCATTATTTGTAACGCCAAGTGCATCCAGCGTTTGCGTCGTGTTTTTTAATTTCTCGTTTAAAACATCTTTTTCAACTTTCCACAATATATTACCTTCGATGTAGTTTACTCCGTAATAAAATGTGGATGTTTCTACTATCGGAATACCTGTAAAATTGTGTACAAAAATTTTAGTCGGCTTTCCTTCCAGTGGAAACGACCAGTCGGGATTTGCAGGTTGCGCATTAGCAAACAGGGCAAGGCACAAAGCGCATGATAATAATAAAATTTTCTTCATAATAAGATTTTTTATAGGGTTAATTTTTTTTCGACAAAGATAATATATTTTCAGAAATTAAAGGTGTTTTTTTATTTTTTTTGTTAATGTCGGTGTTTGCTTTTGCCCATTTTTACCCTGCAGCATACAGTCGCTCCTTAAAAAGTAAAATTTTTGGATACAAAAATTAATAAGCAGACATTTCAAACTTGACAGGTTTGAGAATGCATTGTTATTAATACCAAACTGTTAGCAAAATACAATTTGTATAACTTGATTATAAACAAAACAGATTGATATTTCAGATTGTTTTGATACTGTTTTGTTCGTAAACATGATTTCATTCCTTCCTGTGCGTATAAAAATTCTTTCGATCGAATTTTTCCGTTTTCTTTTAATCTCAATGACATGATACTGACTGCACAATACTGATTTCCATCATTTTATTTCTTTCCAGCTGCGAATTTCCAAATCGTTAATATCCAAACTGCAAATGGCTTCTATAAATGCCGATGCCAAACGGGCATTTGTAAGCAGCGGAATATTATGGTCAATTGCGCTGCGGCGTATTTCGTAATCATTATTAAGTTCATCTTTTGTCAGATTTTTCGGAATGTTTATAACCAAATCAAATGCTTTGTCGGCTATGAGTTTTATTACATTGTCGTTTCCCTGTTCATCAGGCCAGCCAACCGATATTGCATCTATTCCGTGTTCCTGCAAAAATGCTTTTGTTCCGTGTGTAGCATAAATTTTCAATCCTTTTGCATAAGCCAATCGACAGGCATCGAGCAGAGTTACTTTTGATTTTGCTTCGCCCGACGAAATCATTATTCCACGTTTGGGAATATTGTATCCGACAGACAGCATCGCAAGCAACAGCGCTTCGCTTACATCATTGCCAATGCAACCGACTTCGCCTGTCGAAGCCATATCAACTCCAAGAACAGGATCGGCTTTTTGCAAGCGGGTAAACGAAAATTGTGATGCCTTAACTCCTACATAATCAATATCAAATTCTGTTTTTTCGGGTTTGGCAAATGTTTTTCCAAGCATCAGGCGCGTTGCAATATCTATAAAATTTGTTTTGAGTATTTTTGAAATAAACGGAAACGTACGCGATGCGCGAAGATTACATTCTATTACTTTTATATCGTTATTTTTGGCAAGATATTGAATATTGAAAGGTCCTGTTATTTGCAGTTCCTTTGCAATTTGGCGACTTATCTTTTTCAAACGGCGTATTGTTTCAAAATAAATTTTCTGGGCAGGAAAAACTAATGTTGCATCTCCCGAATGAACGCCTGCAAATTCAACATGTTCTGAAATGGCATAAATCATAATTTCTCCATCTTTTGCAACTCCGTCAAATTCGATTTCTTTTGCGCTTTGGACAAATTCGGATACTACAACAGGAAATTCTTTCGATACATTTGCCGCGAGTTTCAAAAAATATTCCATTTCTTCTCTGTTCGAGCAAACATTCATTGCTGCGCCCGACAAAACGTATGATGGACGGATAATAACAGGAAATCCCACGTTATCGACAAATTTATAAATATCGTCCATATTGCTCAGTTCCTGCCATCGCGGCTGATCAATTTTGAGAACATCCAGCATGCTTGAAAATTTATGCCGATTTTCGGCTCTGTCGATACTCACAGGAGAAGTTCCAAGTATCGAAACATTTTGACCGTACAGGCGCATGGCAAGATTATTCGGTATTTGTCCGCCAACAGACACTATCACGCCTTCGGGCTTTTCCAAGTCAACAATATCCATTACACGTTCAAACGAAAGTTCATCAAAATACAGGCGGTCGCATTCATCATAATCGGTAGAAACTGTTTCGGGATTATAATTTATCATTATTGATTTGTATCTCAACTTGCGTGCGGTTTTTACAGCATTTACCGAACACCAGTCAAATTCAACCGAACTGCCTATGCGGTATGCTCCCGAACCAAGAACTATTACAGGTTTTTCATCCGAAAAATCAATGTCATGTTCAACTCCATTGTATGTAACATAAAGATAGTTTGTACGGGCAGGATATTCGGCGGCAAGCGTATCAATCTGTTTCACGAAAGGTAAAATATTACGCAGTTTTCGCAGTTTTCGCACGGCGAGCATAGCATCTTCTGTCGTCATTTTTGATTTGTCCGACAGACGTCCTATCTGAAAATCGGAAAAACCAGCCTGCTTCGCTGTTTTCATCAGTGCATCGCCAACATCTTCAATATTTTTGCAGTTTTGAAGTAGGTGTGCTATGTCGTTTATATTTTTCAGTTTGTATAAAAACCATTTGTCGATTTTTGTAAGATTATGAATTTTATCAATAGAAAAATTTCGTTCCAATGCCTGTGCGATTACAAAAATTCGCATGTCGGTAGGTTCTGAAAGCGCTTTTTCGATGTCGTTTACAATTAATTCCTTATTGGCGGCAAAACCGTGCATTCCCTGTCCAATCATTCGCAATCCTTTTTGTATTGCTTCTTCAAATGTACGTCCTATTGCCATTACTTCGCCTACGCTTTTCATGCTGCTGCCCAACTTTTTGCTTACGCCATGAAATTTTCCCATATCCCAGCGCGGAATTTTACAAACTACATAATCGAGCGCAGGTTCAAAAAAAGCGGATGTATCGCGGGTTACGGCATTTTTCAGTTCGTATAAACTGTAACCAAGTCCAAGTTTTGCCGCAATGAATGCAAGCGGATAACCTGTAGCCTTTGAAGCCAGCGCCGACGAACGCGAAAGCCGCGCATTGACTTCGATAACGCGATAATCTTCGGAATTTGGATCAAGAGCATACTGCACATTACATTCGCCTACAACGCCTATGTGTCTGATTATTCTTATTGCAATTTCGCGAAGTTTGTGATATTCTGCGTTGGTAAGAGTTTGAGATGGAGCAACGACAATACTTTCGCCTGTATGTATTCCAAGCGGATCCATATTTTCCATGTTGCACACTGTTATACAGTTATCGCAGGCATCGCGTACGACTTCGTATTCTATTTCTTTCCAGCCTTTCAGCGATTTTTCGATAAGCACCTGCGGCGAATGTGTAAATGCCCGTTCGACTAAAACGTTGAGTTCATCAACATTATCGCAAAAACCGCTACCCAAACCGCCAAGCGCATAAGCGGCGCGTACTATCACAGGATAACCGAGTTTTTGCGCTGCACAGCGTGCATCTTCAATATTGGTAACAGCCTCGCTCGTGATATAATTTACATTTATTTCAGACAGTTTTTGATTAAACTTTTCGCGATCCTCAGTATCTATAATTGACTGTACCGGCGTTCCAAGCACTTTCAAATTATATTTTTCAAAAATTCCTTTTTTATATAATTCAACGCCGCAGTTCAATGCTGTTTGTCCGCCGTAAGCAAGCATTATTCCGTCTGGCTTTTCTTTTACGATTACCTTTTCGACAAAAAACGGAGTTATAGGCAGGAAATAAATTTTATCGGCAACGCCTTCCGAAGTTTGCACTGTTGCGATGTTGGGATTTATCAGTACGGTTTCGATATTTTCTTCTTTCATCGCTTTCAATGCCTGCGAACCCGAATAGTCGAACTCGCCTGCTTCGCCTATTTTCAAGGCTCCCGAACCTATTAGCAGTACTTTTTTTATGCTGTGTTTTTTCATGTGTCTGAACTGTGATTTTTTTGATTTATATGATTTTGTTTATTTGTTCGTCATTTCAAACCTGCCTCGCAGGCAAAATGTCAGTAGAAATATTTGTGTAATTACGTTTTTAAAATTATATGATATGAAATCCGCACGTTGCGGAGCGATTCCGACACGTTGCGGAGAGACTCCGACACATTGCGGAGCGATTCCGACACATTGCGGAGCGACTCCGACACGTTGCGTATATGAAATCATTGTTTTCATATCGTTCATGTTTTAATTTATTTTCATTAATCTCTTAACTGTTAATTATTAATTGTTAACTGTTCTTTCCACCGTTCCGTTCACTTTCAGTTTTATTACTTCGATATTTTCCAAACCGTCATTGTCAACTACTTTTACTGCAATATTGTGAACTCCTGCTTTTAATTTGTGCTGTTGTTTGCCTTCTTTATCTATAATTACTGATGCGCGAAAACCTTTTTCTGCATTATATTCAAAATCCCAACTGTAAAATTCGATTCCATCTTCGCTTTGTCCTGCGGCTGTAAATTCAATTTCGCGAACGCCTTTTGCATCGTGCGACACTTCGTTGATTTCAACATTGATACTTGGTTTTTTCGCTATCGGTACAATTTTATCTACTGTAATCAGTTCTATGATAATATTTTCTTCTAATTTGAGCCTTGCAACTTCCTGCACCGCGCCTTTGCCAAACGAAAAAGCAATGATATAACCCACAGACAATTTTTCTTTCTGATTATTCTCAAACAGCATTTTGTTGTATTGTTTTGCCGAAACCGAAAAATTCTTTACTGCGTTCACTCCGATATTATCTGAACGTTTTACCTGAATTGGCGTGCCATTTGCCGTTTTGCCATCAATGCCTTTATCGCCGCCCTTTTTGTTTTGCGGCGTACCGCCAAATTGTGTAATAATAAAACTTTCAAATTCAAAGGCGTCTTTATAACGCAAAGTATCGTAATCATATTTATGTAATTGAACTGTAAATGGAGCGCTGAACAAATCGCGCTGCCTGTCCAATCTCAGTTCTGTAACTTTTATTGCCTGTACAGACTGGTCAATGCCAATCCATTTCCTGCCGAGTTTGTCGGCAACCGCTACAGTCGTTCCACCGCCGATAAATGGGTCTAAAATGACATCGCCCTTGTTGCTTGCCATTTCGATAATTCGTTGTAATAATACTTCCGGCTTTTGAGTGGGATAGCCGATAATTTCCGAACTTTTTGCTCTTACTTGTGAAATATCACTCCAAAAATCACCTAATACCGCCCCTTTTTGTTCATCTAAAAATCGTTTTCGCATTATTCTACCTGTTTTCTCTTTTGGAAAAAACAACAATCCTTTTGCATCAAGTTCTTTCATCGTTTCTAACGAATAGCGCCAACCTTTTGCAGGGTAATTATATCCTTTGTATTCATACATTAAGTTAGGGCGAGGATTTGGACTTGCCATATTATCGGCATTAAACCTTCTTGCATTTGCAGGGATTTTTTGAGTATCAATTTCTTCCTTGGTCATTTTTCTAATTGTTCCATCCGAAAATTCCAAAAATTGATACCAATCTTTCAATGTTTGCGGATTATGATCCGTATATTGTACATTAAAAGTAAAATTATCTGATTTTGAATAATAATAAATATCATCCGTTATATTTGGCATTTGATTTTTAGCATCATTGTGTGTGTCTGCACGTTTCCATGTGATTTTGTTTTTAAAATTTTCTTTCCCGAAAAGTTTGTCTAAAATCAGCACTTGGATATATGCCTGTGCATTATAATCGCAATGCAAAAAGATACTTCCCGTCGGTTTCAGAATCCGGTGCATCTGTTCGACCCGCTCTTTGAGCCATGCGATATAATGGTCTATACCGCCCGCCCAACGGTCTTGGAAACTGCGTATTTCGCCTTCATCGCCCCAAATCACTTCATAGTTGCGATTAGAAAAAAACGGAGGATCAAGATAAATTAAATCTATCGTGTCGCTCTCAATGGTTTTCAGTATTTCGAGATTGTCGCCTAATATGAGTTTGTTTACCATGTGTTATATTATTAAAATCATTGTTTTCATATCGTTCATGTTTTAATTTATTTTCATTAATCTCTTAACTGTTAATTATTAATTGTTAACTGTTATCAGATATTTTTTTCAAAAATTCATCAAACAGGAACTCCGTATCGACAGGACCGCTTGCCGCTTCGGGATGAAACTGCGCCGAAAAGAAAGGTTTTGTTTTATGACATATTCCTTCGTTTGTTCCATCGTTGAGATTCACAAAAAGTTGCTGCCAGTCGTTGCCTAAGGTTGCATTATCGACGGCATAACCATGATTTTGCGAAGTTACAAAACAGCGTTTATCGGTAAGCATTTGCACAGGCTGGTTGTGGCTGCGGTGTCCGTATTTAAGTTTGTATGTTTTCGCTCCGCTTGCCAGCGACAGTAATTGGTTTCCCATGCAAATTCCAAAAATCGGTTTGCTGCCGTTCAGTGTTTTGCGGATATTTTCTACAGTTTTTGTACAGTGTTCGGGATTTCCGGGACCGTTTGAAATAAAGAGTCCATCATATTCGATTGCCGTAAAATCATAATCCCACGGCACGCGTATTATTTCAGCATTGCGCTTGAGCAGGCAGCGGATAATGTTGTGTTTTACTCCGCAATCAACAAGTACTATTTTATATTCGCCGCCTTCGTTGTACCGTATTACATTTTTGCATGATGCCTGTGCAACAAGATTTTCTTCGGCAGGATTATAAATTTGCGAAACGGGACTGTCATCTCCAAAGACAATTTGTCCGAGCATGCTGCCTTTTTCGCGCAGAAGTTTCGTAAGAGCGCGAGTATCAATATTTGATATTGCGGGAATTTTATGCTGTTTAAGCCAGTCGCTCAAACTTTCGTTTGCATTCCAGTGACAGTAGTTTTCGGAATAGTCGGATACGATAAATGCCCGCACGTGAATTTTTTCGGATTCAAGAAATCGCGATAAACCGTCAGTTTCGATATTGTCTTTCGGTACTCCATAATTTCCTGCGAGCGGATATGTGAGCGTCAAAATTTCGCCAATATACGATGGATCGGTAAGGCTTTCGGGATAACCGCACATCGCCGTATTGAAAACCACTTCGCCCGAAGTCGGATGTTCGCAGCCAAACGATATTCCGCTGAACTGTTTTCCATTTTCAAGAATTAATTTTGCTTTCATATTTCAACAAACATAAAAAAATTGCAAACATAAAAAAACGGCACAAACAAACGCTTGTACCGTTTAATTTATTGTATCCGAGTAATCTGTATTGTTCGACATTCATGCAATTTTATTTTAAAACTTTACAAAGTTACACACAATTTTTTTTTTTCAAAATATTTTGAAAGAAATTCAGATAAGAAATTTATTGATAGCCGTTCATTTTTTACGTATTGACCACGAAAATCCTTTATTTGTTTTCATTTTTATGCGCTGTCAAAAAGCAATTTCACACAAATTAATAAAGATTTTTTTGTGGAAAAGTTTGTTTTTTAAATATTTTTTGTACCTTTGCGCTCAAATTAAATCATAAATTAAGTCAAAAAAAGGTATGAAAAGAGCGATAGCATTAACATTTTTACTGCTTGCCAACATTATAATGCTGGCTCATATTTTCGTGCCTCATTGCGATTATAATAAAATATCCGCAACCGCGCCTTTGTCGGTTATTCAATCGGAAAATGACAGTCATTGCTGTTCGTGCGAAGATTTTCACCATTCGCATGATACTGATATGGAATGTCTGTTAAGCCAAATTTATGCACGACTCGAAAACAATGACAAAACAACAACGCTTGCTGATTTTATTTTGCTTTCGTATCCGTTTGTTTCTGTCAATGATTCTGTTCCGACAATAAACGCGGAATCTTTATCATTTCACTATAAACCATATTTATTATCATATTATTGCGCTTTTATCTTTCCAACAATAGGATTAAGAGCGCCTCCTGCCTGCTGATTTTTTAACGTTTTATTTTAAACGCATTTTTTCGAAATTTACTTTTCGGAATATTATTTATTAATAACAAAAAATCAGTAAAAAACACAAATATGAAATTATATAATTTAACAGCAACTATATTATTTACAGCAATTATATTTGCAAGTTGCGGAAACAATAAAAATCAACAAATACACGAAGATGACGAAGAAACTAATGCAGATGCAATAGTTTTCACAAAAAACAAACAGCAAAAAACAGATTTTGCAGTAGAAGAAGTTCGTATCGAACCTTTTGACGCAATAATACGAACGGCGGCACAGGTTTTGCCTTCGCAGGGAGACGAAAAAATCGTTACAGCCAAAGCCAGCGGAACAGTCGTTTTTTCAACAGATTTTGCCGTTGCAGGCAAAGCCGTAAAAGCAGGACAATCACTGTTTGCAATAGAAAGCAGCGGGATGACAGACAATAATTTGAGCATACGCTATGCCGAAGTCGAGAATGAATATAACAGAGCGAAAAAAGAATATGAACGAAAATTAGAACTGGAGAAAGAGAAAATCGTTTCGAAACAGGATTTAATCAAAGCCGAAACCGAATACAAAAACGCCGAAAACACTTATAACAACTTACGCAAAAACTTTTCGGGCGGAAAACAAATGATAAGTTCTCCAATTTCGGGATTTATTACAAAAATGCTGGTGCGTAACGGCGAATATGTAGAAACGGGACAGCCTGTTATGATTATTTCGCAAAACAGCAATCTGTTTATAAAAGCAGAACTGTCTCCAAAATATTTTTCATCGCTTGGCAGCATTACATCTGCAAATATTCGCGTGATGAATACAAACAAAATTTATTCGCTTGAAGAATTGAACGGAAAAATACTTTCGTTCGGCAAATCTGTCGATGTTAACAATCCGCTTATTCCTGTTGTTTTTCAAGTAAGCAACAATACAGGATTATTGTCGGGAAGCATTGTAGAACTGTATATCAAAACGCAAACAAACAGACGTGCGGCAGTTATTCCTAACGAGGCAATAGTCGAAGAGATGGGAAATTATTTTGTTTTCGTAGAATTAACTCCCGAAACATTTGAAAAACGGACAATCATAAAAGGAACAACCGATGGTTTACGTACCGAGGTTAAGGAAGGTTTGTCGGCAGGAGAACGAGTTGTAAGCAAAGGCGCAATATTGGTTAAACTTGCGCAATCGTCTGAAGAATTGGATGTTCATTCGGGACATTCACATTAAAAAAGGAGAAAGATCATGTTGAATAAAATAATACAATTTTCCCTCAATAATAAACTTTTTGTATTGTTGGGAGCATTGCTCCTCATTGTCGGAGGCATATATACAGCCAAAAAAACTGATGTAGATGTATTTCCCGATTTGACTGCGCCGACAGTTGTCGTTATGACAGATGCGCACGGAATGTCGTCTGAAGAAGTAGAACGTTTGGTAACATTTCATATAGAAACGGCGGTAAACGGCGCAACCGATGTCAGGCGCGTACGTTCTGCATCTTCGCAGGGATATTCATTTGTCTGGATAGAATTTGACTGGGGAACGGATATCTTCAAAGCGCGTCAGATTGTCAGCGAAAAAATGGTAACATTGAGCGATGCTTTGCCCGCGGGAGTTATTCCTGTTTTAGCGCCGCAGTCGAGCGTAATGGGCGAAATCCTGTTTATAGGTTTGCAGGCTGATTCTACTTCGTTGATGGAACTTCGCACCTTAGCTGAATGGATTGTAAAGCCTGCTATTTTGGCAACAGGCGGAGTATCGCAGGTAACGATTATCAGCGGCGATTACAAACAGTATCAGTTGCTTGCCGATCCTCAACTGATGGATATTTACGGAGTAACAATGAACGAATTAGCCGAAGTGGGAAGTACGTTCAGTTCAAATTCCATTGGAGGAATAGTTCGAGATTTCGGCAACGAATACGCTTTGCGCGGAATATCGCGTACCAACGATTTGGAAGAATTGGGAAATACTTATATAAAAACGGTAAGCGGAAATCCCGTTGTCGTTTCGGATGTTGCAACATTGTTGATAAACAGCGGAATAAAAACAGGTTACGCTTCGCAAAACGCCAAACCTGCGGTAATATTGTCCATATCGAAACAGCCAAATATAAATACGCTGAATGTAACAAAAAATATAGAACAGAACCTTTCTGAAATACAAAAATCGTTTCCTGACGATGTGAAAATGGATACTAAAATTTTCAGACAGGCGGATTTTATCGAAGCATCTGTCAACAATGTAGGACAGGCATTAATGGAAGGCGCTCTGTTTGTTATAATCATTTTATTTATTTTTTTAGGAAGTTTTCGTACGACTGTTATTTCTGTTATTGCAATTCCTTTATCATTGCTGGGAACGATTGTTGTGCTTTATTTTTCGGGAATGAACATAAACACAATGACACTGGGAGGAATGTGTATTGCAATAGGATCGCTGGTGGATGATGCGATTATTTTTGTCGAAAACGGATACAAAAGATTACGGCAAAACCATCATAAACCGAAAGAAGAACGCAGTTCGGCTTTTAATGTTTTATTTGAATCATCGAAAGAAATAAGTTCATCTATTATAAGAGCAACATTTATCATTATTATTGCATTTCTTCCTTTGTTTTTTCTTTCGGGAATGGAAGGCAGAATGTTGAAGCCGCTTGGGATAGCGTTTATAATATCGCTTTTCATGTCGTTGATTGTTGCTATGACTTTAACGCCGTTATTGAGTAAATTGATGCTGTCGAACGAGAAATATCTCTGTAAAAAAGAAAAAGACAGCTGGTTTACAACCAAACTTCTAAATTCATATAAAAAATCGTTAGAATGGGTTTTCAATAGAGCAAAGACAATTTTATATACATCGATAGGAATCTTTGTTATTGCCGTAGCATTGCTTTTTACAATGGGACAAAGTTTTTTGCCCGAATTTAACGAAGGCGCTCTTGTCATTTCGGCGGTAACAAAACCGGGAATTTCGCTCGAAGAAAACAACAGATTAGGAAATATTATAGAATCAGAATTACTGAAAATTCCCGAAATAACAAGCACGGCGCGGCGAACAGGCAGAGGCGAACTTGACGAACATTCGCAAGCGACAAACAGTTCCGAAGTTGATGTAAATTTCAAATTGGAAAAAAGAACGCAGGCAGAATTTATGGCTGACCTCAGACAAACGCTTGCAGATATTCCGGGAATTGCATCTACAATAGGACAGCCTTTGGGACACCGTATCGACCACATGTTGTCGGGAACGCGTGCAAACATTGCAATAAAATTGTTCGGCGCCGACTTGGGAACTCTTTTCAGAACGGGAAATCAAATCAAAAACGCTATTTCCGATATTGAAGGTTTGGTTGATGTTGCAGTCGAACAGCAAACAGAAACGCCGCAATTGCAAATAAGAGCAAACAGAACCATGCTTGCCCGCTATGGAATTACGATAGAAAATTTTAATAAATTTATAGAACTTGCTTTTTCGGGAGAAAAGTTAGGCGAGATTTACGAAGGACAGCGAAGTTTTGATTTGATATTAAGATTGAATAACAATTATACCGAAAATATAGAACAGATAAAATCAGCCTTGATTGATATAGGTTCGGGCAGAAAAATTCCTTTGGAAGAAATTGCTGAAATTGTTTCGGTTGGAGGTCCTAATTCTATAAATCGCGAAAATGTGCAGCGCAGAATTGTTGTTTCTGCAAATGTTTCGGGACGCGATCTGAAAAGCGTTGTTGACGATATTAGATCAACTGTTAACGCCGAAATTAAACTTCCCGAAGGGTATCGAATCGAATACGGAGGACAGTTTGAAAATGCAAAAAACGCTTCGCAAACATTGCTGATTACATCTTTAATGGCTATCTGCATTATTTTTCTTTTACTCTATGGTGAATTTAAAAATCTGGCATTATCGGCAATAGTTTTGCTTAATCTTCCATTGGCTTTGATTGGCGGAATATTTGCAATATTTTTCACTTCGAGCGTTGTAAGTATTCCATCCATAATAGGATTCATTACTTTGTTCGGTATTGCTACACGTAACGGTATTTTGCTTATTGCAAACTATCAAAATGCAAAACCAAACCGAAACAATTTGCGCGAAACAATTATCAGCCGTTCGCTCGACCGATTGAATCCCATATTAATGACAGCCTTGACATCTGCATTGGCGTTGATTCCTCTTGTTTTTAACGGCGAAAAACCCGGCAACGAAATACAAAGTCCGATGGCTGTGGTTGTTCTTGGCGGACTGCTCACATCTACGCTGTTAAATATATATATTGTTCCTGTTGTATATGAATTATTACAAAATAAAAAACAAAACGATGAAAAAATTAATTATTAACATATTATTATTTGCCGGAGTGTATTCGGCGCTGGCGCAAAACGATTATGAACAGGTTTTGCAGCAAATTGAAACAAACAGTTCGACATTAAATTCATTGCGACTCGAAGCAGAAGCAAAAAAAATGAATAATCGAACAGGCATTTATTTATCAAATCCCGAAATAGAATTTAACTATTTATGGGGAAAACCTGCGGAAACAGGAAACCGCAAAGATATAAGCATAAAACAATCTTTTGATTTTCCAACAGTATATATCAGCAAAAATAAAATTTCAAAAATGGAAAATTATAATGTCGAACTCGAATATAAGTCGGAACGAATAAATTTATTGCTTTCTGCCAAACAGATTTGCATACAGATGACTTATTACAACATGCTTGCAAAAGAGTATGGATACCGACTGCAAAATGCAAAAGATATTGCTGCCGCTTATAAAATCAGATTAGACAAAGGCGAAACCAATGCCATCGAAAACAATAAAGCACAATTGTATTTGAACAGTATCGAGAATGAACTTAAAAATATAGAAACAGAACAAAATTCTCTTTTGTCGGAATTGATGCAATTGAACGGAGGAAAAGAAATTTCGTTCACAGCCGACAATTTTTCCGACAAACAGTTGCCTTTCAATTTTGAACAGTGGTACATTCAAGCCGAAGCAAAAAATCCTTTGCTGCAATATATCAAAGGACAAATAGAAATTAACCGACAGCAGGTCAGATTGAATAAATCGCTGACGCTTCCGAAATTTACGGCTGGATACATGCGCGAACAGGTTGTTGGACAACGGTTTGAAGGCGTAAGTATAGGAATATCCATTCCTCTTTGGGAAAACAAAAATCGTGTGAAACAGGCAAAAATGCAAATGGAAGCATCAACGGCAACTTTTGAAGACAGGCAAATGCAATTTTACAATTCGCTGCAAAACCTGTATGCCAAGTCAGTCAATTTGCAGCAAACAGCGAAAAAATATCAAAAATCCTTATCTGAATACAACAACGAGAAATTGTTGAAAAAGGCTTTGGATGCCGGCGAAATTTCACTGTTGGATTATTTGCTGGAATCTCAATATTATTACGATATATTTAATAAAATGCTGGAAACCGAACGCGATTTTGAATTGACAGTAGCCAAACTTAATGCTGTAGAGTTATAATTAATAACAGATTGTAAATCAATAATAACATAATAATTTACATTACGCATTTATTGATGTCGAAGCCGAAAGCAATTCCAAATATATAAATATTTCTAATTGTTTTTGGCTTTGTTTTTTACAATATTTTTATGTGTAAGATTCTTAATCGCTAAATTATCAACAATAAAGCAGTAAATGCTTTAATCATTCAGCATTTCGGGACGCAAAAGTTTTGTTCGTGCAATCGCTTGTTCTTCCTGCCATTCAGCAATCTTTTTATGATTTCCCGACAGCAATACATCAGGAACTTTCCATCCGTTAAACTCGGCAGGTCGAGTATATACGGGCGGAGCAAGCAATCCGTCCTGAAACGAATCGGAAAGCGCCGATGTTTCGTCTGAAATTGCGCCGGGAATAATTCTCACAATCGAATCAACAATAACCGCCGCCGCAAGTTCGCCGCCCGAAAGTACGTAATTGCCTATCGAAATTTCGCGCGTAATAAGATGTTCGCGAATACGATGATCAATTCCCTTGAAATGTCCGCAAAGAATTATTATGTTTGCTTTTGTCGATAAGCGGTTTGCTTCGCTTTGACTGAATAATAAACCATCGGGCGACATGTAAATTATTTCGTCGTAACTGCGCTCTTTTTTCAAATCATTTATCATATTAAACACAGGCTCAATCATAAGCACCATGCCCGAATCGCCGCCAAACGAGTAATCGTCAACCTGACGATAATTTCCTTTCCCATAATCGTGAATATTATGAATATGAATTTCGACAACATTTTTATCGCGAGCCCGCTTAACAATCGAATGATTTAACGGACTTTCGAGCAATTCGGGAGCAACTGTAAGTATATCTATTCGCATATTTTGGAGTTTGTAATTTTGTATTGTCATAAAGTTTATAAAGTTATGACATACGACTAATTAATTGCAAAAGTAATGATTTTTGTTGGATTTGTTTATTGTAATTTACAGCATTTTGATATTTACTAACTCTTAACAAGTAAATTTTATTGAGAGTGTAGTGTAAATTTTGCAAAAAATATACAAAATAACTTTTATACAATTTCGGAATATTTTATTAATTTTGTGATAATTTTTGAAAATATAAAATGATGAACAAAAAAGGTTTTGCAAGCGATAACAATTCGGGAATACATCCTTACATTTTGGCAGCAATTGAAGATGCTAATAAATATCATGCTGTTGCTTACGGAGATGATGATTTTACACAAATGGCAAAGCAAAAATTCAAGCAACATTTCGGAAACGATGCCGAAGTTTTTTTTGTCTTCAACGGAACGGCGGCGAATGTTCTTAGCCTGAAAGCGGCGACTCGGCATTACAATGCTGTTATATGTTCGGAACTTGCGCATATAAATGTTGACGAATGTGGCGCTCCCGAACGGTTTACGGGTTGCAAACTTCTAACCTGCCCGACAACAAACGGCAAAATAACTGTTTCTGAAATTGAAAAGCATCTTAATGGAATTGGCTTTCAGCATCATGCACAGCCAAAAATAATTTCAATTTCGCAGCCTGACGAACTTGGAACAGTTTATTCTCCCGACGAAATAACCCTTATTGCACAATTCGCTCATGAAAATAATATGCTGTTGCATATCGATGGCGCACGACTTGCCAATGCTGCTGCTTCGCTTGGCATCGAGTTTAAAAAATTTACCAAAGATGCAGGCGTTGATGTTTTATCGTTTGGCGGAACAAAAAACGGAATGATGTACGGCGAGGCTGTTGTTTTCCTGAATCCCGAATTGTCCGAAAACTTCATGTACACTCGCAAGCAGGCAATGCAACTTGCATCAAAAATGCGATTTATCGCAGCGCAGTTTATTGCATATTTAAACGATAACAAATGTATCGAAACGGCGCAACATTCTAACAAAATGGCAAAATTGCTCGAAGCGAAAATCAAAGATATTCCTCAAATCAAAATAACGCAAAAAGTAGAATCTAACGCTGTTTTTGCGATTATTCCTCCTGAAATTTACAATGATTTGCAAAAAGAATATTTTTTCTACCTTTGGGATGAAAAACGCTATGAAGCGCGTTGGATGTGTTCGTTCGATACAACCGAAGACGACATAAACAAATTTGTAGAATTAATAAAAAAGTTAATAAAAAACAGTTAAATATAAAAATTAAAAACAATGAAAACCAAAAGAATAATTGCTCTTGATGCATTTCGCGGATTTACAGTCGCTCTAATGATTTTAGTGAACAATCCCGGAACATGGACTTATATTTACTCGCCTTTGCGCCATGCCGAATGGCAAGGTTGCACGCCTACCGATCTTGTTTTTCCGTTTTTTCTCTTTGTCGTGGGCGTTGCATCATTTTTTTCGTTCAAAAAATTTGATTTCAAACTCAATAAAACAACATTTTTGAAACTTCTGAAACGCACATTACTTATATTTTTGATAGGATTTTTATTAAATCTTTATCCGTTTTTTGATATAAACAAACCATTTTCTTTGCAAAATATTTTGAATAAACTGGAAACAGTACGAATATTGGGAGTATTGCAACGTATTGCATGTGCCTATTTCATTGGAATTTTCCTTTGCCTTCTATTTAAATCAACAAAAAAAATTGCAGCGGCAGGTATTGCATTAATGCTTTTGTTTTGGGGAATTTTAATTGCCTGCAATCCGAATAATCCTTACGACAAAAAAGAAAATGCATGTCGTGCCGTTGATTTGATTATTCCCTGCGAAAATCACATTTACAAAGGATACAGCCGTGCGCTCGAACTTGACGATTTTAACTTTACCATTGTTGACGATACGCATTTCGCTGTAAAACCTGCTGCAAACAAAAATATTGATATAAATTATATCTCATTCAAATCGTCTTCAAACGATTATGAACTGAACAAAGAAATACAAAACGATGCGATTTTATATACGGTCATTCCGAGCCAAAACACAAATACGGAAAACGCATCCGCAAATGCAGTCCAACAATTAAGCAAAGCAAATGAACGAATACCGTTCGACCCCGAAGGTTTATTGGGAGCGCTGTCGGCTGCGGCAACAGTTATTTTTGGATTTTTGACAGGCAGATTGATTAATTTTTATTCCGAAAACAAAGAAAAAATGGTAACGCATCTTTTGCTTTGTGGATTGGCGGCGGTTTTTGTCGGGATGTTTTGGGGACAGTGGTTCATAATTTGCAAACCGCTGTGGACTGGCTCGTATGTTTTGTATGCAGGAGGTTTGGCTATGATTGTGCTTGCATTTTTCATTTGGTTTATGGATGTAAAGAAATACAGCCAAAAATATTTTCGCCCCTTGGTTGCCTTTGGTTCCAATCCTCTGTTTTTGTTTGTCATGTCGGGCGTGATAGTCAAAACAATGGGATTTCCTTATTTTAATATTGACGGAATGCCGCTTCAAAGTTGGATTTATGTAAATGTTTATAAAAATATTATTGACCCTGCTTTCGGTTCGTTGCTGTATGCAATTACGTTTGTGGCGGCGCTGTGGATACTTGCCGAGTTTTTGTACAGAAAGAAAATTTACATAAAAGTATAGAGTTTTAATTAGTCGCTCCTTAAAAGTAATTTTGCAGAAACAAATGTTTTGTCCTGCAAGTTTGAGAATTATAATGTCCCTGACGGGGCAATAAGCGCATAACAGCCTGTCAGGTTTTTGAAACCTGTCAGGTTTTGTTTCTTATTCGTCATTGCGAACCCGCAGGGTGAAGCAATCCAGAAAATAAACAATGAATAATATTCTGGATTGCTTCGTCATTTCATTCCTCGCAATGACGTGCTTTTTAAACATTTCATTTAGCATTAATCATTACTTTACTTTTCCTAAACCTGACAGGTTTTGTTTCTCTTATTAATTATTAATTGTTAATTATTAATTATTAATTGTTAATTATTAATTGTTAATTATTAATTGTTATCACTCACATTCGCAGGGGAGGCTGTAGTCTATTTCGTAAGCGCC
>JAISYZ010000118.1 GCA_031269545.1 Prevotellaceae bacterium | reverse complement strand
AAAACGCCGTAGCAGCCAACTATTTTGACAGGTTCGACTGCACAAGGATTTTGGGCAAAATTGATTTTGCCGTTAAGATTAAACGCTCCCAAAACGCTATTGATTTCAATGACGAATATCTGTTGTGGGCAGAAGCAAAACAAAAACCTGCTGACATTCTCGCAATGCTCGCTCAACTCGTTTTGACAATCGGCAAGGCGCGGACTTTCGACGAAATACTGCCGCCGCCGTTTTTGGGATGTTACGACAGCGAAAAAATCGCTTTCGTCCCATACTCCGAAATTCAGGATATTTTTTATCAAAATGACTTCAACTGGAATGTTACGCCTTCAAATTACGACACCAAAGAATTTAAGCAGGTATATGAGCAGATAAAAAAGATTGTTGAAAACGACATTCCGTGGCAAACATATCTCTTTTATTTTGGGCGGGACGAAAAGGAATTGCGGCGTTTTATCCGCGAAAATTTCATTGTAGGCAAACGCTCAACGAACAAAACAAGAATTGACAAAAACAACTTTATCATCATTTACAATAAATGGCTCGAAGCCGTAAAGACTGCGATTGGCGTGGACTGGGATGTAGTGAAAAAGAACGGAATTATTGATGGCGATTTTTATTTGGCTGATTTGCTTTCAAACGAAAATCAAACCATTATTGAAAAACTTTTTGTGTTATTAAAATCCAATCATTATGTATCTAATAGACACATAAATAGCCTTGGTTTTTTTACAGAAAGTTCAATTTATTTTACTGACAATCAAAAATCTCACAATCAATTTTGGGCAAAATACGAACGTCCGCCGCTCGAAGATTACTGGAATTATATTATCGAACGGCGCGATTTGCTTGTACCGCAGGATATTCGTGAACGAAAAGGAAGTTTTTTCACACCTAAAATTTGGGTTGAAAAATCGCAGGAATATTTAGCTGATGTTTTTGGCAAAAACTGGCAGGACGAGTATTACGTTTGGGATTGCTGCGCAGGCACAGGAAATTTGCTTGCGGGGCTTGTAAATAAAGACCGCATTTTTGCCTCAACACTTGACAAGTCCGATGTAGATATAATGTATCAGCGAATTGCAAACGGCGCAAATTTATGGGAGCAGAATGTATTTCAGTTCGATTTTTTGAATGATGAATTTATTCCCGCATCAAAAAGCGGCAAACTTCCCGACGAACTGTATAATATTATTACCGACGAAGTAAAACGGAAAAAATTACTCATTTATATCAATCCGCCGTATGCAGAAGCAACAACAGCAGCAACGATATATGGAAAAAGAGAAAATAAAGCAGGCGTTGCAATAATGCACAAAACAAGAACAAGATTTCAACAAAAAATCGGTAAGGCTACAAATGAACTCTTTGCACAGTTTTTATCAAGAATTTATGCAGATATAAACGGTTGTAAAATAGGAGAGTTTTCAACGTTAAAAGCAATATCAGGTACAAGTTTTGCTATGTTCAGAAACTTTTTTTTGGCAAAACTGGCAAAGGCATTTATTGTGCCTGCTGATACTTTTGATAATGTAAACGGACAGTTTCCTATAGGTTTCAAAGTGTGGGATACTGACAAAAAAGTAAGGATACGCAATGTTAAAGTTGATGTTTTTGATAAAAACAATCAGCATATTGAATACAAAACAGTTTATTCCTTTGAAAAAAGTAAATATATAAATGATTGGATATATCAATACAAGGATAATTTTAATGATGCGTTTGGTATTTTGAATACACGGGGAAATGATTTTCAGAATCAGAATTATATTACTATTGAACATAATGCGGTAGATATTGTTGCTCACAGTATTAAATTCAATATTAGCATTGAAAATCTTATTTACTGTTCCGTATATTTTGCCGTACGCAAGGTAATTCCCGCCGACTGGCTCAACGACCGCGACCAGTTTCTTTTTCCAAATAAAAAATGGGAAAAAGACTTTGAATTTCAGAACGATTGTTTGGTTTATACGTTATTTAACAACAATATACAGAGCAAATATGGCAAAAATCACTGGATACCTTTTTCTGAAAAAGAACTTGGTTTGACAATAATGTTTGACAGTCATTTTATGCACAACTTTATTAACGGAAAACTTGTACATAACGGCTATTCAAATCTTTTTGAGCAAAAAGAAATAAAAATGTGCATAAAACGCGAATTCTCAACAGAAGCGCAAACCGTTTTTATAGTCGGCAAAGAACTTTGGAAACATTATCATTCTCAGGATAAAAAACTGTTTGAATATAAATTTGGGAAGCAAAAATACAACGTAAACGCCTCTCTGTACGATATTCGCGAATACTTTCAGGGACGAAACGACAAGGGCAAAATGAACAACCGTTCGGAAGACGAAAAATATAACGAACTGATAGGCAATTTGCGGAACAAATTAAAAATTTTAGCCGAAAAAATCGTTCCGAAAGTGTATGAATACGGATTTTTGAAAGAGTAAACAGGCTCTCCTTAAAAAGTAAAATTTTCAGATGCAAAAAATTAATAAACAGACATTTCAAACGAGGCTGTCTCAAAAGTGGGAAAGCCTTAGTGTACCCCTTTCTTTGGACAGAAATTAATACTTTGTTAAACAAATTTATTATAACATTTCTTTTCTGAAGAAGTGGTAAAAACCACCTCTTCCTGAAAAGTTTTTTTCTTTTTT
>JAISYZ010000046.1 GCA_031269545.1 Prevotellaceae bacterium | reverse complement strand
AATATTTTCAAAATATTTGCAGGGTTTTGAACCGGATATTGTTAAAACCCTGCAATTTTTTTATCTAATTTCAACTAATAATTGATTGTTAATAAATATTTTATGTTCTTTTTAAGGAGCAACTAATTAGAGCGAATCCTTACAAATTAAAATCCTTAATCGTAAATTATTCATTTGCTTTCATTTCTTTAATCCATGTTTTGATTCCCATTATTGCAAATACGATATATCCAAGGCAAACAACAGGCATAAATATAAGTCCGACAAGCAAAAATTGGGTTAAATTTGTTGCGTTCACAACGAGCCAAGCCGCCCAGCATTCAAGTTTTTTCTGCGCCGACAAATATTGCGCTGTTAAAATGCACATTGTTATGGTTGCATCTAAAAACGGCAAACTCGCAGGCGGAAATGTATCGGGAAATATTAAACCTAACCTGCTCAAAACAAATCCCCAGACTGCTCCGAATATTATAACCAAAACGATATGCAACATTCGTCTGTTTTTCGTCAATACCGTAACTCTCAACTCGTTTTGCCTGTTTTTTTCTTCGCCCTGTTTGGGATGTGTCCATCTGTAATGTCCGAAAATCGCAAACACAAGCGATACAGGTTGCAGCAACATGCTCGAATAAAGATGTTTTTGCATAAACATAAAAAACAGTAATGCTGTATAAAAATAACCTACCCAAAAATTTATGCTTCTGCCTCGTGATGCAAAAAACACACATGTAAGTCCGCTGATTGTAGTAAAAAATTCTAATACGCTGACTTTTTGCCCGCCTATTGCGAATAATATGTTGTCGATACTTAAAAAATCCATTGTTTATTTATTTTTCTCAAAAAATTATGCAAAAGTACAAAATAATTGACAATTTTTAATGTTTTATTATGAATTATTCATTGTTCATTGTTAATTAATTTACTAATTTTGTCGTGTAAAAATAAAATAAATATAAAAAAAATACTGTTATGGGAGCTTTTCATGCTTACGACATTCGCGGAATTTATAACGTCGATTTCAACAAAAACGATGTTTACAAAATAGGATTTTATCTTCCGCAACTATTAAAAACTAACGAGATTCTTGTCGGCAGAGATGTGCGAACATCATCGCCCGAAATTTTTGAATATTTATGCAAAGGCATAACCGATGCAGGAGCCAATGTTTTCAATATCGGACTGGCAACCACGCCAATGGTATATTTTGCAACGTCAAAATACGGATTTAAAGCATCGGTGCAAATCACGGCATCGCACAACGGACGTGAATACAACGGATTGAAAGTATCGCGCGAAAATGCTTTGCCTGTAGGATTTGATACGGGACTTGGCGAACTGCAAAAAATCATAACATCGCAAACGCCTGTTCCTGCTGCTGACAAAGGCGAAATAAAAGCGCTTAATGCAAAAGATGATTATCTTGCTTTTCTCAAACAATATCAAGGCAACTACGATAATCTTAAAATTGGCGTTGACGTATCAAACGGAATGGCAGCCTTGCTTATAAAAGATCTGCTTGGCGACAAACCAGTTTATATTTACGATGAGTTGGACGGAACTTTCCCAAATCACGAAGCCAATCCTCTTATTCCCGAAAATGTCGCCGATTTGAAAAAATTGGTAATCGACAATAAATGCGATGTCGGAATTATTTTCGATGGAGATGCCGACCGCGTCATGTTTGTTGACGAAAAAGGACAATTCATTTCGCCCGACCTGATGATAGCCGTGTTGGGACATTATTTTCTTGAAGGTAAAAATACGAAAGCAAAAGTTTTGCAGGATATTCGTACATCAAAAGCCGTAGGCGAATATCTCGAACAGTTTGGAGCAGAAATGCATACATGGCGAGTTGGACGCGCTTATGCTGCTCCCAAACTTCGCGAAATAGACGGACTTTTTGGAGGAGAACTTGCAGGACATTTTTACTTCAAAGACTTTTTTTACTCCGACAGCGGAATGTTGGCTTGTCTTATGATTCTTGATGTTGTTGCAAAAATGAAACAAAAAGGAATTTCGCTTAATCAACTGGTCGCAAAAATTGGAACATATAAAAATTCGGGAGAAATAAATTTTAAGATTGAAGATAAGGAAACAGCGATGAATGCCGTACGCAAATATTTTATTTCGACCGAAAATGCCACTAAAATCATGGATTTTGATGGTTACAGAATCGAGTTTTCCGACTGGTGGTTTAATATTCGTCCATCGAATACCGAACCCTATTTGCGATTTCTTGCCGAAGCCAAAACAGAAGAACTGCTTGAAGAAAAAGTGAATAGAACAAAGGAAATTTTGAAAGAATTTATGTAGGCGCTATCTATACCTCTATGCGGTATAATTTTGTGAATTATCAATATCAACGATTTAATACGGAAATTTTTTTTCCATTTTTACGCCGAGCAAAGTATAAAAACAATTTTTTCAGGAATTAAACGACAGGCAATATGTTTTTTCGGTTATTTCTGTGTCAAGACAAATCTAACCGCCCTGAGATTTCTGCAAGTCATTCAGAAACAACAGCAAGCCGTCCGGAAACTTCTCCAAACTGCTTGCTGAGGTCTGCAATAAGAACGGCAAAATGGCTGTTCGGATAATCCGAAGCCTCGCGCCCGAAGCAAATCCTGATTTTAAGGGGTAATAGACATTTTTTAGGCTGTAAGTGTTTGTAATATTCTAAAAATCATACCTTTGTGGGCAAAAAAAATAATGGGTAAAAAAATGCGTTTTTTGTGGCAGTCCAATCACCAAGA
>JAISYZ010000019.1 GCA_031269545.1 Prevotellaceae bacterium | reverse complement strand
ATCAAATATCTTTCGAGGTACTTCGATGGATAGCGGCGGATTGGGCTTTGTTCTGAAAATAGTATCATTCCTGTTGCTTACCATTTTGTTGGCAATACCGATGTTTATCATTTCGCTGTTTAAGTTGATTTATTACTCAATAAAAATCAGTAACGAAGAACAACGCCAACGCCTGCAACAACAATACCACAATTTGCCGATGGGAACGCCAAACGGCAGAGCAAACTCTATAGACATTTTCACGGCAACTTATTATTACCGCGAAAACAATCAGTTATATGGTCCGTTGACAATTGAAGAATTGGCGGTTATGGATATTCGGGAAAATACGCCTCTCGCTGTTAATAACCCGAATAATTGGAAATATGCGGGCGATATACCCGATTTAATGGAAACAATAAGATATGTACAAAATTAGAAATTAAGAATATGCCGACATACACAGCAAGCAGAATATCGTCAGACGATAACACTTTATTTCCTGACAAGTTAGAGATAGACCCGATGAATGTAACTTATTACAAAGGCGCGGTTTTTGGCTATCAAACCACAGTGATTGCACGGCAAAATATAGCAAGTGTTTATTGTGGTGCCGGAATATTCTTTGCCGACGTAATCATTGAAAGTTTTGGCGGACACAGGGTTGCGGCACGAGGTTTTACAAAATCAAAAGCAAGAGAAATAGTAGAATTTTTAACACTATAAATATATAAAAGAATATGGATAAAAATAATATTGGAAAAGAAGGAGATGCCTTCAAAATTGGCGAAGACGGCACGATTATAAGAGTAAAAAAAGATGTCGACTATCAAAAATACCACAAGGTAATAACTATTTGCTTGATAACGCTTTGTGGCTTACGAGAAATAATTAGGCAAGCATTTTTGTGGAATGATATATATTATGAATATATATATTGTGTGTGGTATGGTGCTATTCTCGTGGTCATTGTTAATATAGTATTACTATGCACAGGCAAAGTAAAATTGTCATTCGGTTTAATATCATTGTTGGTTGGGATATCTCTCGTATTTTATTTCAACTCTTCTTTTGTTAGAATTTGGTTTTTGATCGATTTTGTAATAGTAACTGTTGCTTTAATTTATGTGTCCAAATTTTCATTAATCAAAAAATCAAAAAATATATGACCCAGCATTATTACATAGAGCTCGACGGACAGCAATACGGTCCTTACGAATTAGAACATGTAAAAGAATTTGGCTTGTTTGCCGATACGTTGGTACTTGTGCATGGCGGCGAAGAATGGAAATCCGCAAGCGAGTATCCAGAATTGGCGGGGTATATATCGGAAGAAAGCGATGTTACTCCCGCTACAGCAATAGATATTTTTAATATCAACTATTACTATAAAGACGGAGATGGGCAATTATATGGTCCGCTTTCGATTGTAGAATTGGTGTATTTGGATATTAACGAAAATACATTGTTGGGTATCAACGGCGCCGAAAACTTGCATTATGCAAGTGAAATTGAGGGTTTGGTTGAAACACTCGCGCGTTTGGCAGAATTAGACAAAGAGGAGTACGACGCCGAAATGCAAAAAATCAGAGCCGACTATGCCTCGCAGTTGGAAGATCAACGCCGCAAAACACAGGAAATTGAGTTGGATAAACAGGATCTCAAAGAAGTAATCGAAGAGCAGGAAAAAGAATTGTTTGAACGCGAGCGGGAAATTGAACGCTTGAAAAATCCGCCAAAACCCAAAGAAATCCTGACAAAAGAATTGTTACTCAATGCAATCAATGCGTTCAAAGAAAAGATGCAAAGCGAAGAACGTCGCCGTTTTACCATT
This sequence comes from Prevotellaceae bacterium, assembly GCA_031269545.1. Lineage (GTDB taxonomy): Bacteria > Bacteroidota > Bacteroidia > Bacteroidales > UBA932 > JAIRKV01. Next base: position 5,463 of record JAISYZ010000019.1, on the reverse strand, counting down.
TCGTATCCTTCATTATCTAACGAATTGCTTGATAAAGTAGAGAAATACAATGATTTGCAAAAACAGTTTATCGCTTTGATGAATTTTTTAAGCGAAAAATCACAACTGTGGCTTTCTTCAGACAAAAAAGATTATCGTCTGAAAAACGAAGTAATGTCGGCTATCCGCAATATCACAGAACAGTACTACAAGCACAATGCGGCTTTGTTTCCCGAAAATTACGAAACAGCGGAAAGTAATCACACCGTTTGGAACAACCTGCAACAGCAACAGCACAATTTTCCTGTCTCTACATTCTTAACAGGCAAGAATATAATTGACTTTGCCCTGTTCGACGAACTTTTCAGCGTTACCAAATACGAATACGCTACCGTTTTGGACACTAAAAACATTGTGGCATACTACGATAAATCCACACGGCAACAGTGTTTCGATTTTATCAACACGCTCACAGGACGGCTTTTTGTATCGTCTTTGCCCCGCAAATTTACTGTTACAACCATTGACACGCTCGAAATGGAAGGTATTTCCGATACTTTCAAATCGTTGAACAAGTCGGTTTTCATATATTCTCGCGAAAACGAAATTCGCCAGTGCTTTGAAAAGAAAACGCAGTATGTTGAAAATATAATCCAAAACCTGCTGTTGCACCCTGTTAAAAATATCGGCGAATACAATCAGGGCAAAGAAAATCCCGAAGGCTATCAGTTGTTGATAATAAAAGCGTTTCCTGTGGGCTTGCGGGAAGATTCGCTGTCGCTGCTGAAACAAATTATGAAAAACGGCTTGCGGGCAGGCATTCACGTTGTTTTACTGATTGATAAAGACGAGCTGGCTGCGCAGGAAAATGCACAAAAGCAGGTTGATGGCTTCGACCTTAATAAATTCGGCAATACTTTGTTGCAATACGATTTTACAAGCGCGCAATATCCTTTCACGCTCGCAAATAACATACAGCATTTTCAATTTGAAAATTTGGAACTTCCGCAAATCCAAAACATTGTGCGTTATGTAAATAAATCGTTGGAAAACAGACCGCCCGAAGTGGTATCATTTGCCAACTTCATTCCCGAACAGCAGGAATGGTGGAGCCGTAACAGCGCTAATCGCATTGAAATTCCGTTTGGCATTTCCGAAGACAAAGAACTCGTATCGCTTGCCATTACACAGGAAAGCGGCGAAAACTCGGCAGTCGTTATCGGCGTTCCGGGTTCGGGGAAAAGCGTTTTCCTGCACTCAATTATATCAAACTCTGTCCTGAATTATTCGCCCGACGAATTGGAACTCTATCTGATGGACTTTTCGGGCGTTGAGTTCAATACTTATGCTTTGCATAATTTACCCCACGCAAAAGTTATCGCGCCCGAAGCCGAAAGGGAATTTGGATTAAGCGTTTTGCGGGAGTTGAAAGAAGAAGGCAGTCGTCGAATGGATCTTTGCCGCAACAACGAAGTGAGCAATATTGTGGAGTTGAGAGCCAAAAATCCCCATTTAAAAGCGCCTCGCCTTTTGGTTATTATTGATGAATTTCAAAAACTGTTTGAAATCGAAACCGACAGTATCAGCAAAGAAGCAATGTCCATTATTCATACCATAATTAAAGAGTTTCGCAAATTTGGTATCAATTTGATTTTGGCTACGCAAAAACTGTCGGATATAAACAGCAGTATTCTTCCCAAAGATTTGATTGCAAACCGTGTAGTCTTCAAATGTTCGCCTATGGATATTGGACTTATCGGCATGAATACCGTGCCGCAATTGCGAACAGGCGAATGTATTTACAATCCCGAACTGGGGGTCGCCTCTGCCAACCGTAAGGTGCAAACTTTCCTTATTTTAAAGAAAGAGATTGAGGAACTGCTAAACAAAGTGAAAAACTTTGGCAGCAGTCACGATTATGTAAAGAAAAACACAATTACATTCCGCAGCGATGAATTGCCCGATTATAAAATGCCTGACGTCGTACAGCAAGCGTTTCCCGATGAAGTCAATCTTTATTTTGGCAATCCGATTGCTATTTCGGAATCCGATGTGTTTGCAAGTTTGAAAAAACAGTCAAATGACAATGTGCTGATAATCGGAGGCGAGCCCGATGTGGCGCAAAAAATCGCTATCAAGACGCCGTTGAGCATAATGGCGGCGCATACCGACAAGTCGGCAAAACTGTATTTCTTCAACTTTATGCGTCCCGCCGACGCCCTGTATTCCATTCCTGCAACCTGTTACAATACGCCAGCCTTTAAAACGGTTTGGGTTTCAAAAGTGGTGGAAGTTACCGATGCTTTGCAGGAAATCAAGGCGGAAATAGACGCCCGCATAGCAGACGAAAACCGCGAACAGTCGCACACTTATCTGTCGTTCTACGCATTTCAGCTGGCGCAAATGTTCAAAAAAGGCGGACGGCGAGGCGAAGAGATTTCGGAAGCAGGTCAGCTATTGACTTACATTTTGAATAAAGGTACGCTGGTGGGCGTTTTCACTGTTTTACAAGTGGATAATGTTGCCAATCTGCAACAAATCGGCGACAGCAGTTTTGCATACTTTGCTCACAGGGTTGCCCTGCAAATGGACGACAAGGATTCACAAAAGATTGTCGGCAGCGAAATTGCCAACAAACTCTACATTATGAATCGTCCAAGTTCCAAATTCAGAGCGTACTATTTCAATAACAGAAACAGGATTTTAGTCAAGTTTAAACCGTATAAATTGTAAACTATAATTTAATGTCCGAATATGGAGCGGACGTAAAACAAAAGTAAAAATGAAAAAGAAAATATTAAGCGTTTTATTTGTAATCGGCGCATGTATGAATGTACACGCACAGACAGACAGTTCTAATGATTTGACGAAGTTCAATCTTAACGGCAATGTAAAAAGCATTGAAGAACGAACGTTCAAAGTTGTGGATTCAGACAATATTTATACTGTTGCTATCAGTGGAATTGAACCAAAATGGTATTTTGAATCATTCTACACCGGCAATGAAGATTTACCCTATCAATCGTCTTTTTTCCTGAACAAATGCCCTATGGTTAATTTTAAGTTTAATAACATTGGGAATATTGTTTCTCAAACTTATGTTGAGCCATTTATGGGAGGTGTGATTTCTTATGTCTATGATGAAAAAGGTAACAGAATCAGTGAAAAATGGATAATGAATAATTACAGTGTTTATTTTGAAGAAAATTATCGACACGAAGTAAGCGGTACTTCAGAGTTCACAATTCAACACAGGTATAACTCAAAAAATCAATTAGAGTCGAGTGTCTATAACGAATATGCAATTTCAAAAACTTATACCTACAATGTTCTGGGACAGATAACAGAAGAAGATTTAGACGGAAAGGTGAAAATTACATATACATATAACTCAGAAAACCGGATTAGCAGAGTAAAAGTTGTGGAAAATGATGATGTATACGATTTCCAATATTTCTATGACAGCAAAGGTGATGTAGAACGAATGTATTCTGTTGGTCGATATGGAGAAAAACAGGAATGGTTTTTCAGTTACGAATATGACAGTCGGGGAAACTGGATATTAAGACACGAATATTTCAAAGGGAAATGGGGCAGTTCGTGGAATGTCAATAACGATGAATTAAAGTTTATAACAACACGGAAAATTGATTATTAAAAAACGGATAGGGGCAGTATAAATTAAATAAGTAAATGAAAATAATAATTAATCAGTCCGATGGAGCGGACGTAAAACAAAAATAGAATGAGTCTAAAAGAAAAAAAAACGGTGAATTTTGGAATGCTTACACTTATTTTTGGAGCATTAACCATTGTATTTGCTTTTATCTCAAATGGATCAATGCCTTTGGTCAATAGCATTGCCGCCATTGTTTGCGGAATAATCACTCTTTGTAAAAAAAGAGGGGAAAAAGTGCTTGGAATTTTGGGAATAATTTTAGCAATTATCGGATTTGTAATTGCAATTCCTCGTATGGCTTCTTTACTTTATTTGTTTAATTAATACTTAAGGTTCGTATAAGTAACAAACAAAAAATGTGACAATAAGATGGCAAAGAGAAATTTCTTATTAGTAGCAATTGTTTCAATAATAATATTGACAACAAGTTGCAATGGAGCAACGAAACAACAAGCGGCAAATACTAATGACGTATATGTTGTTGGGTATGAAATGAACAAACAATATAAAACAGTAGCCAAACTTTGGCACAATGGCGAGGCACAAAATCTTTCAGATGGAACTACAAATATGCAAAGTAATTCTACTTTTGTTTCAGGAAACGATGTTTATGTTGTTGGATATGAAAACAACGACTACGGCGTACAAATAGCAAAACTTTGGAAAAATGGCGTAGTGCAAAATCTCACAAATGGAACGAATAGCGCTTATGCTTCCTCTGTTTTCGTTTCAGGTAATGATGTATATGTTGTAGGACACGAGAAAATCACAACTTGGATGCCAATACTTTGGAAAAACAGCGTAGCACAAAAACTTACCGACGGCAATCATTATGCTATGGCCACTTCTGTATATGTATATAATGATGATGTGTATGTGGTTGGATGTGAAGAGAACAAACAAGGTAAATGTGTTGCCAAAGTTTGGAAAAATGGTGTGGGTAAAAATCTCACCAATGGAACTTGTGATGCTATCGCAAAATCTATTTTTGTATCTGATGGAAATGTCTATGTCGTTGGCTGGGAAGAAAATGAACAGAGTGCCAATGATTACGGAAATATAAAAGTTGCCAAAGTTTGGAAAAATGAAGTCGTACAAAATCTTACAGATGGTAGTAAATCTGCCGAATGTAGTTCTGTTTTTGTTACTAACAACGATGTTTATATAGTCGGTTATGAATCTAAAGATAAGTCCGATTACTTTGTTGGAGATTCTATAGTTGCCAAACTCTGGAAAAATGGAATTGAGCAAAGCCTTTCAGACGGGACGGACAAAGCGTGGGCTAAATCCGTATATATTTTAAATAACGATGTATATGTTGCAGGATTTGACGGAAACGATGCTATTTTATGGAAAAATGGAGTAGCACAAAAAATTTCAAAAGGAACAGCAGAATGTGTTTTTGTAAAATAATAAATTATCATAAACATGGACGGAATAATAAACGATGTAGAATCTCTGCATAAATTCAGAAACGAAATGCTCGACACGGTCGAGGATTTACAAAAGCAGTTGAAAACAACTGAAGGAGCAATAGAAGATATTGCCCAAACTTGGAAGGACAGTCAGTTCGTAAAATTCAAAATCGGTTTTGAAGAAGACAAAGAACTGATTAATCCTTTGTGTAAAAAAATCGAGGAGTTTGAGGGCGAAGTTTTGCACCCGCTCGAAAACATACTTAGAGACTATTTAGAATTATAAACTTAAAAGTAAAGGAGTAAAATATGGATGCTTCATTAACACAAGTAAGTTCGCAACAACTGAAAAACTTGCAAACACAGTTGATTCAGTTATCAAAAAATCTG
>JAISYZ010000014.1 GCA_031269545.1 Prevotellaceae bacterium | reverse complement strand
GTAGAAAAATAATTGCCGCCGATATTTTCGCGCGAAGCGCTGTCGCTGACTTGAAACACCGTCGGCAACTCGCGCGACATGCATGTGTCTGCGTTTCTTTCTACCAATATTCTGTCCCTAACGGGACAGCAAGCATTTTCAAATCGATCAAACAAAACATTTGTTTCTGCAAAAATCACTTTTTAAGGAGAACCTATTTAGAATCAGAAACAAATTCACCATTTCCAATATCCAAAGTCCTGCGTGTTAATGGAATTATGCCGCTTCCCCATGCAACAGGTTTTTGATACTTTTGTTTATTAATCATTAAATTGTATTTTGTTTTTTATTCGAAAATTCTCAAATATTCAGCACACAATTCATGTTTCACTGTGGGTATATAATTCTTTGTACTTCAAATTCATTTTATAATCTTCTTCGGTTAATGTGTACGACCATGTTCCAACGATTTCTTTTCTGAACCGTTCGCCATTGATGCAACTATAAAATAGAATAAACATTGAAAATAAGGAATATGAAAGGTATTATTCCTTTTCATGTTTAACCGCCTTTTCAGACTCGCCTCGTTTTTTGAATGGTTTCCGGTCTCCATTGCACTGCTGAAATTAGCGTGCGGTTGCGTTTGTTTTGAATGCTTTTTCATCACTTTCTTATTAAATTAGTAAAATTTATTTTATTCTTTTATCTGTTAGTTTATAACCGCAACCATACAAAAAAGCGTGAACCTATTCGTCGATTGCTTATTTTTACTGTGGTTCGGCAAAACCTTTTCCTCTTATAAGCACACAAACAATTCACGCCCGAAGACGTGAACCTTCGCAATCTTACCCTCGAGGAAATATGAAATTTTGCCGATTTCAGTAATGAGAATAATAGCGTTAGTCCAATTATTTATTTTATCTTTATCAAGTCATATTATATTGTTATCTGTTTTATTTACTGTTTTCAATTTTTCAAATGTCGGTTTCAAACTTTTTCAGTACGTTTATTCGTTAGTATCTTCAACATTTGTTTCCTCCTCTTTCTCTCTTCTCGTCTGCAAGCATTCCACATTGTCGAAAATCTAGTTTAAAATACTTTTAAGAACCTGTACAAACCGTTAAAATCAATATCATTCACATTCAAAGTACAAAAATAATAATTTTACAAATGCAAAGATATAAAATCTTTTATTTCATAACAATAAAAAACAGTTTTTTACAAAAAATAATCCGTTGTTTGTGATTTATTTCGTGTTTATTCTTCATCCGTTACAAATTTGTGAATTTGTAGATATTCTGGATTGGCTACGCCGAACAAAGGGATAAAAGTTCAATCCTTTTTCAAAATAACTGATTGTTTTATATCATTAATATATAAATATTTATGCGGATTTTAAACAGTTTTTTCACATAGTAAAGGAATTAATACTGCAATTCGATAAAATTAAACAAAATGTTATTTGTTGTATTTTGCTGATAATTAATATATTTTGTTCGTATGCAAACAAAATATGATACACAAATAGTTTTAGATTGAATATTTTTTTTACTTTTGTCGGTTATTATTTTAAATAAAATGAAAAATAGAAATCAGAGTTATAAAAATCTTCTTGAAGAAAAATCATTAGCTTTTGACATCGCTGATAAAATTCAAGAGTCGGGATTATATCCTTACTTTCGACCGATAGAATCGGAACAAGACACCATTGTAAAAATCAAAGGCAAAGATGTATTAATGTTTGGTTCAAACAGTTACTTGGGGCTTACATGTCATCCGAAGGTTAAAGAAGCGTCAATAGAAGCTGTGAAAAAATACGGAACCGGTTGCGCTGGTTCGCGCTACCTCAACGGAACACTTGACATTCATGTTGAACTTGAAGAAAAACTTGCCAAATTTTTAGGCAAAGAAGCGGCAATAGTTTACAGCACCGGATTTCAATCAAATCAGGGCGTAATTCCTACCGTTATCGGACGTAATGATTACGTGATTCTTGACGAACTGGATCATGCTTCGATAATCGAAGGAGCAAGACTTGCATTCGGGAAAACATTCAAGTTTCGCCACAACGATATGGAAGCGCTCGAAAATGTACTGAAACGTTGCGAGCCTAACAGCATTAAACTTATTGTTGTCGATGGAGTTTTCAGCATGGAAGGAGATATTGCCAACCTTCCCGAAATAGTCAAACTTGCAGAAAAATACACGGCAAACATCATGGTTGATGACGCTCACGGTTTGGGCGTGATTGGTAAAAACGGCGCAGGAACAGCATCTCATTACGGACTTACCGACAAGGTAGATATAATAATGGGAACGTTCAGCAAATCGTTTGCCTCGCTTGGCGGAGTAGTAGCAAGCAGCGAAAGAATAATCAATTTCATAAAACACACTTCACGGTCGCTCATATTCAGCGCAAGCATGACGCCCGCTTCGGCTGCTGCAGTACTCGCCGCTCTCGAAATAATGCAAACAGAACCCGAACGTATCGAACATCTTATGAATATGACACGATATTCTATAAAAACATTCCGTGATTTTGGTTTTGACATAGGACAGCCCGAAACGCCAATCATTCCGATACTTATTCGCGACAATGTAAAAACATTTATGTTTACAAAATTGCTGATGAGCGAAGGCGTATTCGTAAATCCTGTCGTTTCGCCTGCCGTTGCCGAAGATATGACAATGATTCGCTTTTCGTTAATGGCAACACATACAAAAGAGCAAATCGACTTTGCAATAGACAAAATAGTAAAAGTGGCTAAACAACTTGAAGTTATTTGATTTTACAATACAAACGAACATGAAAAGAAATTTTATCTACACGGTTATTTTTGTTTTGCTTTCTTTTTTTTCTGCAAAACAAAGCGCGGCTCAAAACAGTAATGTCGGCTCCGTTGCTCCCGATTTTACGCTGAAAGCCTTAGACGGACGAGATATTACTTTATCAAAACTCAAAGGAAAATATGTTTTGATTGACTTTTGGGGTTCGTGGTGCGGACCATGCCGAAAATCAAATCCGATGATGGTTGAACTGTATAATCAGTCGAAAGCAAAAAACGCCAGTATAGAATTTATAAGTATTGCCGTAAACGAAAGGAACGATGAAAAATGGAAACAAGCAATCAAAAACGACAAACTTGCATGGACACAATTGAAAATAAACAGACCTGTCGGGCTTGCATATAATATTGTTGGCGTTCCTACCTGTATTCTGGTTTCGCCCGAAGGTAAAATACTGTATCGCGAACATCCCGTAAGCCTTATTCCCAAAATAAAGGAAATGTTTGAAATTAAATAACATAATCTCATTTCAAAACAAATAATCTGCATAATGGATGGCAACTTGACAATAAAAAAAGTATCGGGAAAAAAAGAATTAAGAAAATTTATTCTTTTTCCATTTAAACTTTACAAAAACAATAAATGTTGGATTCCTCCGTTAATATCAGACGAAATTAAAACGCTTACTGCGGCAAACCCTGCACACGATTTTTGCGATGTCGAAATGTGGCTCGTATATAACAAAAATAACGAAACAGTCGGACGCATTGCAGGAATTGTAAATCATCGAGCAAACGAAACATGGAACAAAAAAGATGTACGTTTCGGATGGTTCGATTTCATTGATGACATTGGAGTGTCGCGATTGCTTGTCGAAACTGTTGTAAACTGGGGAAAAAGTAAAGGAATGACAAGTATTTGCGGACCGCTTGGCTTTACCGATATGGATTATGAAGGAATGTTAATCGAAGGCTTTGACCAAATTGCTACAATGTTAACAATCTATAATTATCCGTATTATGCGCATCATTTAGAAAAATTAAACTTTGTAAAAGCAGCCGACTGGATTGAATATAAGATATTTATTCCCGAAAATATTCCCGAAAAACATAAACGTGTAACACAAATTGTGCAAAGTAAATTCGGCTTGAAAATAAAAAAATACACAAACAGCAAAAAACTCGTTGACGATTACGGACAGGCAATTTTCGACCTTGTCAACGAAGCATACTCGCCGCTTTACGGATTTGTTGCACTCACTCAAAAACAAATAGATTATTACATCAAATCATATCTTCCAATGCTAAACCTGAAAATGATAACATTGATAACCGACTCGGCAGAAAATCTTTTGGGAGTTGGCATTTCGATGCCATCGCTGGCGAAAGCATTACAAAAAGCCAAAGGACGACTGTTTCCGTTTGGCTGGTATCATTTGTTAAAAGCCTTACACCTCAAAAACAATAAAGCGCTTGATTTACTCATTGTTGCAATAAAACCAGAATATCAAAACAAAGGCGTAAATGCCTTGCTTTTTTATGATTTGATTCCTGTATATCAGCAACTCGGTTTTGAATATGCAGAAAGCAATCCCGAACTGGAAATAAACGAAAAAGTGCAAAGCCAGTGGGAATATTTCAAGACTCAACAGCATAAACGCAGACGCGCGTTTACAAAAGAAATTTAAAAATACAAAAACAAACATCTTATACTTTGCTCGGCGTAAAAATGTGAAATTAAAAATGAAAAAAGTTTCTGGATTGGCTCCGCTACGATTTAATACAGAATATTGATAATTCACAAAATTATACCGCATGAAGTATAATTGCAATAATATTTATTTTATATGAAATAACTCCCATTTAAATATTATCTTTGCCGAAATTTGGCAAAACTTATGTATAAAATAGAAAACAAAGAAAATATTGCGGAAAATATATTTCGCATGGATATTGTCGCTCCGTATATAGCAAAATCGGCGTTTCCGGGTCAATTTGTTATTGTCCGCACACACGAACAGGGCGAGCGAATTCCTCTTACTGTTTGCGATTTTGATAAAGACAAAGGCACAGTAACTCTTGTTGTACAAGTGTTGGGAGCATCAAGCAAAAAAATTTGCGAGAAAAATCAAGGCGAATATATTGCCGATATTACGGGACCTCTCGGAAATCCATCAGAATTTATAAACATCAGCGATGAACAGTTAAAATCAAAAAAATTTTTGTTCATAGCGGGCGGATTGGGCAGCGCGCCTGTATATCCGCAAGTTAAATGGTTGAGCATGCATGACGTAAAACCAGATGTAATAATCGGAGCAAAAACGAAAAATATGATGATTTTCGAAACCGAAATGAAATCCTTTGCCGAAAATGTGTTTGCAGCGACTGACGATGGCAGTTACGGATTCAAAGGTTTGGTTACCGATATGCTTGACGATTTGATTGTCAATCAAAATAAAAAATATGATGAAATAGTTGCAATAGGACCTATGATAATGATGAAATTTGTTTCGCTTGCAACAAAAAAATATAAGATAAAAACAACCGTAAGCCTCAATTCGATTATGGTTGATGGCACAGGAATGTGTGGCGCATGTCGGGTAAATGTCGGAGGCGAAACAAAATTTACCTGCGTTGATGGTCCCGAATTTGATGGACATTATGTTGATTTTGACGAAGCATTACGGCGTCAAATGATGTACAGAAATCAGGAACATCAGGCAAATTGCAAGTGTATGTAAAATCATTTTAATTAAAAACAGAAAATATTAATCCCAAATATGGCTAATAAAATTCCTCGCGTTCACGCTCGCGAACAAGATGCAAAAACACGTATAAAAAATTTTGACGAAGTGAGTTACGGCTATTCTGCCGACGAGGCTATGCTCGAAGCATCGCGCTGTTTGAACTGTAAAAATCCCCGTTGCGTAAACGACTGTCCCGTGAATATTGATATTCCTGAATTTATTTCACAAATTGCAAAAAACAACTTCGCAAAAGCGGCTGAAACGGTTGCACAATACAGCAGTCTTCCTGCCGTATGCGGACGCGTTTGTCCTCAGGAAACACAATGCGAAGGTTCATGTATTTTAGGCATAAAAAACGAGCCTGTTGCAATAGGAAAACTTGAACGGTTTATTGCCGACTGGTCGCGCGAAAATAATTTGAATTTTCTCGAAAAAAAAGAAAACAACGGAAAGCGGATTGCCGTCATAGGCAGTGGTCCGGCAGGATTAACATGCGCTTATGATCTTGCCAAAATCGGCTACAATGTTACGATTTTTGAAGCATTACACGAAACAGGAGGAGTGTTGGCTTATGGAATTCCCGAATTTCGATTGCCTAAAAAAACAGTTGTCGCTCACGAAATAGAAAACCTTAAAAAGATAGGAGTACAAATAGAAACAAACGTAATAATCGGACGTACGTTTACTATAGAACAATTGCTTGATGAAGAAAAATTTGACGCTGTTTTTATAGGTACAGGCGCAGGATTGCCAAAATTTATGAATATAAACGGCGAAAATTTGAATGGCGTGATGTCGGCAAACGAATTTCTTACTCGCGCAAATCTTATGAAAGCTTTTGATGAAAATTACGATACTCCTATTTATGTAGGGAAAAAAGCCGTTGTAGTCGGCGGCGGAAATGTTGCAATGGATGCTGCGCGAACTGCGTTGCGGTTAGGCGCAGAAGTCGCAATTGTATATCGGCGTACCGAAGTAGAATTACCTGCGCGGCGCGAAGAAGTGATTCATGCAAAAGAAGAAGGAATTAATTTTAACATGCTCACAAATCCTGTTGAAATTATAGGAGATGAAAAAGGATGGGTTAAAGAAATTCGCTGTGTGCGTTGCACGTTGGGAGATCCCGATTCTTCAGGACGCCGCAGTCCTGTTGTTATTCCTGATTCGGAATTTAATATCGAAACAGATGTTGTAATAATGGCGCTGGGAACATCTCCCAATCCGCTTATCGCATCTACAACCAAAGGTTTACAAATCAACAAGTATAAATGTATTGTTGTTGACGACGAAGGGAGAACATCGCGGGCAGGCGTATTTGCAGGCGGCGACGTTGCAACAGGAGCAGCAACCGTAATTCTCGCAATGGGCGCAGGACGCAAAGCCGCAAATGCCATTGATAAATATCTGAATCAACAATAACTTAGAATTTATACTTTGCACGGCGTAAAAATGTGAAATTAAAAATGAAAAAAATTTTTTTTGGATTGGCTACGCCAAACTTCGGCTGCTTCGTCGCTGCGATACGGAAAACAAGCCAAACAATAAGTTGAAAATTATATAGTTGCTCTCTAAAAGCAAAATTTTCAGACACAAAAATTAATAAACAGACATTTTATAAGGAGTTTTAAACCTAACAGGTGTCTTCTCCTCTTCTTTTTACACTTTTCAGGGATAATAGACAAAAGTGATGCTAAAAAGTATATAACTAATTGATCTATATAAATTTGTTGTCAAAAACGGTTATGATTAAAAAATTTGCATTTATTGCGGTTGCAAAACCACGAAAAAAAATGGACAATTTCGGGGCAAACAGCGATATAAATGTTACGGTTGCGGAACAAATTTTACGG
>JAISYZ010000217.1 GCA_031269545.1 Prevotellaceae bacterium | reverse complement strand
GGCTTGCCGTTTGTTGAATGCCGATAAACACTAACACGGCGCCGGTTGTATTCTTGTGTTACGTCCTTTCAAATAACCTGTCGTTTAAAAATATTTATGACAAAGGTAATAAAATTTTTGTAGATTTCTCCAGCGTACATGTTATTGTTGTACATGCCATTTGTGGAGTCAAAAAATATCGCATTCTCAAAGAACGTTTCAGATGCCGAAAGTTGGGCTTTGATGATTTAGTCATACTTATTGCCTGCGGGCTGCATAATCTTAAAATCAAACCTATATAGCCACTCCTTAAAAAGAATATAAAACATTTATTAATAGATAATTATGAATGAATATAGATGAAAATATTATTCCAAAATCATTAAATCAAACAAAATAATTGGCAATAAAAATGTCCCGTCAGGGACAACAAGTGTCATAAAACCTAACAGGTTTCCGAAACCTGTCAGGTTTGAGATTATTGGTTATTAATTTTTGTAGCACAAATGCAATTTGCTGATAATGTAGAAGATAAAATGATGAAAAATTATAACTTTTAGTTAAAAAGAGCCTGAAACGCTATAACACGAATGGGCTGCATTTTTATTAGTTGCAACGACAGCGGCTTGCGGTAGATGAAATTTGGGCATGAAAAATTTATCCTTTCAGATTTTGTAAATGTTAATAACGCCTCAAACTTTTTCATAATCACATTTTTACAGGTATAATTAGATGTTCTCAATCCTGCTTAAAAATTACAAATATTACTTTTTACATCTTTAACACTTAATTTATTTTACTCAATTCCATCGTAAAATTTAACACTGTAACAATTTTTTTTTGTCCTATAATCTATATTATGGGCGCACTTAAATCGCATAAAATCAATAAATTATTATTTTTATTATGTAATATTTCAACAAATGAGGATTTGTAACAATTAAATAATTATATAACTTTGCAAGCATGAATTTGTCCCATAATATAGATTATAGGACACAAAAATAATTATAATGTAAAATAAAATTATCATGAAGAAAATCTTATTAGTATTAATGATTTTAATTATTGGGATTTGCCCGGCTTATTCGCAGGAAAAAATTACAGGAACTGTAATTGATGATGCAACAGGCGAAGCATTATCCTTTGTAACTGTTATTGTAAAAGGAACTTCTACCGCTGTAACGACAGGCGATAACGGCTCGTTTTCAATAACTGCTCCCTCTGCGGGTGTATTGGTATTTTCGTTTATTGGCTACGAAACAGAAGAAGTTGCAATAGATGGAAAGAAAGTACTGAATGTACGGCTTAAAGCATCGGCAACAGTGCTTGAAGAAGCCGTTGTAACAGGTATGACGAAAATAGATAAACGTTTGTTTACAGGAGCATCCGACCACATTTCTGCTGAAAATGCAAAATTAAACGGTATTGCCGATGTAAGTCGCGCCTTGGAAGGTCGTTCGGCGGGAGTTTCGGTGCAGAATGTATCAGGAACTTTCGGAACAGCGCCAAAGATAAGAGTGCGCGGAGCGACATCTATTTACGGCAGTTCAAAACCCTTATGGGTTGTTGATGGAATTATAATGGAAGATGTGGTTGAAGTTGATTCTGACGGACTTTCGTCTGGTAATGCCGAAACGCTTATCAGTTCTGCAATAGCTGGACTTAATGCCGACGACATCGAAAGTTTTCAAATATTGAAAGACGGTTCGGCTACTTCCATTTACGGAGCCCGCGCTATGGCGGGAGTTATTGTTGTTACGACAAAGAAAGGCAAGGCAGGCGTAAGCAGTATCAACTACAACGGAGAATACACCGTGCGTCTGGTACCGCGCTATGCAGATTTCAACATTATGAATTCTCAGGAACAAATGGGAGTTTATCAGGAAATGCAGCAAAAAGGCTGGCTAAACCTTTCAGGTACGGTTAGAGACAGAGAAAGTGGCGTTTACGGTAAAATGTATCAGTTAATAAATACTTACGATCCGATAACGCAAACATTTAAACTGGCAAATACCGAAGAAGCAAAAAACGCTTATTTGCGTCTGGCAGAAATGCGAAATACCGACTGGTTCGACGAACTGTTTAAGCCAAGTATCATGCAATCTCATTCGGTAAGCATGTCGGGCGGTACGGATAAAACGACTTATTACGCTTCGATGAGCGCACTGCTCGACCCGGGATGGTCAAAGGCAAGCACTGTAAATCGTTATACGGCAAATACAAATGTTACGTATAACATATACAAAAATTTGTCGTTGAATCTGATTTCAAACGCCTCGTATCGTAAGCAGAAAGCGCCCGGAACATTAAGTCGGGATGTAGATGTTGTGTCGGGAGCAGTAAAACGCGATTTTGACATCAACCCTTACAGTTATGCGCTGAACACATCGCGAACAATGAGTCCTAACGAATATTATACGCGTAATTATGCAATATTCAATATTGATTCGGAATTAGACAATAATTACATGGATATAAACGTAACCGACTTGAAGTTTCAGGGCGAATTGAAATGGAAAGCACTGAAAAATCTTGAATTGGCTTTATTGGGCGCCGTTAAATATTCGGCATCTACAATAGAACATAATATCAAGGACAACTCGAATCAGGCTTTGGCTTATCGAGCCATGCCCGATGCTACAATACGCGACAGCAATCCTTTTCTTTATACCGACCCCGATATTCCTTATGCTTTGCCTATTTCAGTATTACCTAACGGAGGTATATACAATCGCACCGACAATAAAATGATTGGCTACGATTTCCGCACAACAGCAACATGGAATCAAACTTTCAACGATATTCACATTGCCAACCTTTTCGGAGGAATGGAAATAAATTCTATTGACAGAGAAAGATCATGGTTCAGAGGTTGGGGGCGCCAATATTCATTAGGAGATGTTCCTAATTATGCCTATCAGGTGTTTAAACAGGGAATGGAACAAAATACCGATTATTTTACCAATGGAATATCAAGATATCGCAATGTTGCCTTTTTTGCTTCGGGAACATATTCTTATAAAACAAAATATACCATTAACGGAACAGCGCGTTACGAAGGCTCGAACAGACTGGGAAAATCCCGCTCGTCCCGCTGGCTGCCCACATGGAATATTTCAGGTTTGTGGAATATTCACAGAGAAGAATTTTTCAGCAAATTCGAATCCGTACTGTCACATGCAGCATTGAAAGCATCTTACAGCCTGACTGCCGAAGATCCTGGCGTTGTGTCAAATTCATTAGCGATTATCAACAGTATAAGACCATGGCGACCTACCGAAAGTTCAAAAGAAACAGTGCTTCAAATATATAACTTGGAAAACAGCGAACTTACTTACGAAAAGAAACATGAATTGAATACAGGTATTGACCTGGGATTTTTGAACAACAGAATAAATGTCACTGCCGACCTGTACTGGCGCAGTAATTTCGACCTTATCGGTCCTATTACAACAACAGGAATTGGAGGCGATGTAGATAAGTATGCAAATGTTGCTACAATGAAATCACATGGTGTTGAATTTTCGCTTGCAACAAAAAACATCAATAAGAAAGATATGGAATGGACTACAAGCCTTATCTTCTCATACAGCAAAAATGAAATAACAGAACTGTTGACAAAGAAAAGAGTTATTGACCTCATAACAGGAAACGGTTTCGGTATGCAGGGATATCCTCACAGGGCATTATTTTCTATTCCTTTCAAAGGATTAACCGAAGATGGACTGCCTACATTTATTAACGAAATGGGCGAATTGACAACTACCGGAATCAACTTTCAGGAAGTAGAAAAAACAGGATTTCTCAAATATGAAGGACCAACAGAACCTACGCATTTTGGCAGTCTGGGAAATATATTCAGATATAAAAACCTCAAATTGAATATATTTATCACCTACTCGTTTGGAAACAAGGTTCGTCTCGATCCTGAATTCAGTGTTGCCTATTCGGATGTACGCTCTATGCCCAAAGAATTTAAAAACCGCTGGATATTGCCGGGAGACGAAGCATATACCAATATTCCCGCTATTCCAAGTTACCGTCAATACAGAGATATAAGTAATTTGAGTCGTGCTTATAATGCTTACAACTATTCGGATGCACGGGTAGCCGATGGAGGATTTATACGTCTTAAAGAAGTTTCTTTATCTTATGATTTTCCAGCAAAATGGGTTTCTCCATTAGGATTTAAAACATTAAACGCAAAAATTCAGGCAACAAACCTGTTTTTGCTGTACGCCGATTCTAAATTAAACGGACAGGATCCCGAATATTTCCGTTCGGGCGGAGTTTCTTTACCTGTACCTAAACAAATTACAATGACATTAAAATTAGGATTATAAAAAAATTATGTATATGAAAAAATATATTATATCAATAGCGTCTGTTATATTAATGATGTTAAACGTTTCGTGTAACGATTATCTTGACGAAATGCCCGATAACAGACTTGAACTAAATAACGATGAAAAAATTACCCGACTGCTGGGAAGCGGATACGCCAGCCATTTTTTTGTTTTAACAACCGAAATGATGTCGGATAATGTTGACGACAGGGGCGATTTACGTACATCTTTCTCTGTACTTCAAGATGAAATGTATGCATGGCAAGATATTAAAGAAATAGGCAATGAGTCGCCAACGCGTGTATGGGAAACCTACTATTTTGCAATAGCAACAGCTAATCAGGCTATAGATGCTATAGATAAGGCGGGAAATCCCGAAAGATTGAACCCGCAACTCGGCGAAGCGCTTATGATTAGAGCCTTTCATCATTTTTATCTTGTAAATGTATTTGCAAAACATTATTCAACTGCAACAGGCGAAACCGACCTTGGCATTGTGTATATGGAAAAACCCGAAACAACGGTAAAGCCCGATTACAAACGAGAATCGGTTGCCGAAATTTATAAAAAAATTGAACGCGATATTGAAAAAGCGCTTCCGCTGATTAGTGATAATCTTTACGAAGTGCCGAAATATCACTTCAACCGCAAGGCTGCTTACGCTTTTGCCGCGCGTTTTTACCTGTTCTACAGAAAATACGATAAGGTTATTGCCTGCGCCAACGAAGTTCTCGGCGAAAATCCCACAAGAGTGCTGCGCGATTTTAGCCATATACCAACTCTTGTAAAAGAATATCCCCAACTTGCTCAGGATTATGTAAAACCTGAACATAATGCAAATCTGCTGTTAATGACAGGATATTCCTATTTAGGAGTAGTATTCGGAAATTATACAACAGGTAAAAAATATATGCACTCCGACTATCTGGCAGGTACGGAAACCGTTAACTGTGGAGGTCCTTGGGGAACATATACCGCCAGCATGTTTCGCCTTCCATCTCTTTATTACTCAGCAGGCTACATAGCAGTTCCCAAACTTCCACGATTATTTGAATACACAGATCCCGTGGCAGGAATCGGATATAACAGAACGGTTTATCCCGCATTGCAGACAGATGAAACTCTGCTGTGCAGAGCCGAAGCATATATTTTGCTCGAAGACTACGACAAGGCTACTGAAGATTTGGCTTTGTGGATGTCGCAACATACAACTTCTGCAAATGTGCTTACGCGTGAACTTATAAACGACTTTTATTCGGCACAGGCATATTACCATCCTGATGATCCTACGCCGAAAAAACAACTCAATCCGGAAGTTCCTGTTGTTTCCGCAGAACAGGAAAACTTTTTGCAATGTCTGGTGCAGTTCCGCCGTATTGAAACAATATTCGAAGGTTTGCGCTGGTTTGATATTAAGCGCTTCGGCATAGTGATATATCGCCGATATCTTGATGTAAACAAGACTGTTACTGTAACAGATGAACTTAAATTAGACGACCCGCGCAGGGCAATTCAACTGCCGGCGGCCGTTATTGATGCAGGACTTGAACCTAATCCAAGATAATAATATAATATGAAACAATTAAACTATAAAAATATTATGAAAAAAATAAAAATATTTTTAACAATAATTACAGTAGCGGCTATGACATGGTCGTGTTCTGAAGAAAAACTGAATAGCGAAAGCGTATTCAAAGATCCTGATCCTGCTTTGCGAACCGAGTTCGACAAGTGGCTTTTGGAAAATTATACTTATCCCTACAATATTGGTTTCAAATACAAAATGGAAGATATAGAAAGTGATATGTCTTACGATCTGGTGCCGGCTACAACTAAAAATGCCATAGCAATGGCAAAAATAGTAAAACATTTATGGCTCGAAGTATATGATGAAGTAGCAGGCGTAGATTTTACACGCACTTACATTCCCAGAGTAATACATCTTGTAGGATCAGGCGCATACAATAGCAACAATACATTTTTGCTGGGAACGGCAGAAGGCGGTTTGAAAGTTACGCTTTTCCGAATAAACGATTTGAATATTAACAATATAAACGTAAATTTATTGTCGGAATGGTATTTGAAAACCATGTATCACGAATTTGCACACATATTGCATCAAACAAAAAACTATCCCGAAGAGTTTAAAGCAATTTCCAACTCGGATTACATAGGCGGCAGCTGGTCTTCTATCAGTTCAACCTTACAAATGGCGTATCAACTTGGATTTGTAAGCCGTTATTCGCGTATGGAAGCAAATGAAGATTTTGTTGAAATAATAGCAATATATATAGTGTATGGACAGGCAAACTGGGATTCTATTCTTACTCAGGCAGGAACATCAGGCGCCGCTATTATTAATCAAAAACTGGAAATAGTGAAATCATATCTGCGAAATTCATGGGGAATTGATATAGATGAACTTCGCCGTGTGTTTGAATTAAAAGCATCTACACTGCAATATTTGGATTTGTTGAATTTTTAAAAAATTTATGTTATGAAACTAATAAAAAATATAATTTATTTACTTGTTGCTTCGTTGTTCCTCATGCAATCGTGCGTGAAGGACGAAGAAAACATATTTGATGACACAGCAGCGGCGCGAGGGCAAAAAGCAGTTGCCGAATATCGCGAATTGCTTGTCAGCGCAGAAAACGGCTGGTATGTCGATTACTATCCCGAACTCAACCACAAGGTAGGAGGATATGCTATGTATCTGAAATTTGCCGCCGATGGAACGGTGGATGTAAGCTGCGAAATAGAAACAAACCTTCCTCCGCGTCAGGTCGAAACTTCACAGTTTGAAGTATTCATTGAACAGGGTCCCATACTTTCGTTTAGCACTTATAACAAAGTAATGCATTATTTCAGCGAACCTTCGTCAACCGACATCAACGGATACGAAGGCGATTATGAATTTATAATTATGAAAGCCGAAACCGACGAAATTCAGATAAAAGGTAAAAAAGGTGGAAATAAAATGACACTTCGCCGTAATACTGCAAATATTAATCCAGACGCCCATTTTACCGAAATTGCCGATCTTGCATACCAACTGACAACTTACGGAATGTTTGAATTTGTTGTCAATAACAACTCGCTGGGACTTGCCGCCGTAATAGACAGATCTTTCGATTTGGAATACACGGACAACTCAATTATCGAAAAAGTAAGTTATGCCTTTACAACAGATGGAATAAGGCTTTACGAACCTTTTACCGTAAATGGAGTCAGCATGAGAAATTTCGTATGGGATGATGCAAACATGCAGTACGTATGCTCCGACCAGGGCGTTAATGCCATATTGAAATCATATTTTCCTCCCGATTTCCAAATAAGATATGAAGAATTTTTAGGCAAATGGAAATTGAACCATCAGCCAAGAACCAGTTCTGCCTGGTTAACAGCGACTATGGATACTGTTGAAATTGTAGAACTGAAACGAAATGCTTCTTACCTTGTGAAATGCGACAAAATGTTTAGTTTTGATGGGTTGATACTGAGTTTCGATCCGCGCAAAGGGATTGTTTCGTTTTATGTAAACAATGTAGGTTCTTTTATTAATAACAATGAAACGTATTTTATACGGCAGTGCGCTTACGACACTCAGTCAGGTTATTTTAATTATGGATTAAACGGCATAATCGGATTAATTGGAATTTGGAATAATGATGAAAACAATGAACGCAAAATTGCTTTTGAAGACAATAAAGCATGGGGAACTTATAGCGCTAATGGAATATTGTTTTATTCATTCAATTCTGCTAATGTATCCCAAAGTATATATGCAGACACTATGTCCGGAATAGCAGGTATAAGAAATTTAACTTTAACAAAAGTAGAATAAAAAATAATATATTATGAAAAAGATTTATTTAATACAGATATTGCTGCTGTCAATATTTTTGGCAGGATGCGATTCTACGGAATATTTGGAGTTTGAAAATACTCAGGTAAAAATAGAAAGCGCCAATGTTAATTTTTCGGCGCTGGGCGGCACAGGCGAAATTGTTGTAGCAGAATCAAATAATTTCACGGCTACTGTCGATCAAACATGGTGCAGCCTGAATGTAAGCGGCAACGTAATATCGGTAACGGCAATTCCCAATATGTCAATATCGGGACGCAACGCACGGATAACAGTCAAATCGGGAAACAAAGTAAATTATGTTTCGGTAACGCAGGCATCAATAACTTTCAAAACCGAAACTGACAATGCAACTATTGATGGAAAAGGAGGCGAAGCGCGTATTGCATACGAAACCGAAGCATCATTGGCAATCGATACTGTTACTGGCTCATGGCTCACCGCTTCTATAGATGGTAACGAAATTGTATTGCAGGCGGCAAATGCCAATCCAAGTATAAGCAATACGCGATCGGCTACAGTTACGCTGGCTATACAGAATCAGGGAACAACTCTGTTTACTTATGATATTAGCGTTACGCAGGAAAAAAATTATTTAGTTTACGAAGATTATCTCGGAACATATACAATGTATTATACAACAACTAATACAAGTCCAACTCCGACCAAGTCGCTTACGGTAACATTATCGGCTAAGGTTGAAGGGGAATCTTACAAACTCGAAGGTATATTGGCGCCTGCTTTTGACACAAATCATGTAACTGTCAACTACAATGCAAATGGTACGGTTTCGATTTTAGGGCAAATTATGTTCAAATATCCCAGCACTACATGGGACACATGGTTCCTTCCATATTCCAAACCTACTCCTAACGGAAATTATGTAAACAGAAGTACAACCGTTGGTATGGTTTCTGCCGACATTGACCTTTCAAGCGGAAATCTTAAATTTAGCATGGTTGATAATGGAGTCTGGGGGACGCCTTATGAAGTTGCAGGATTTCTTATTAGAGTTTATGATGTCTCGACAAATATGGGTAATTTGGCTGGCGCCGATGGACAACCATACTATTTCTTCCCATCATTTGAAAAGCAATAAATGAAATATTGAATTGTTTATTAACGAGGGTGTCTAAAAACAGACGCCCTTGTTTTATTAATTGCAACGACAACGGCAAAACAGTCGTAATATAAGCGTAGTTTGCGAACAATAAATCAGGTAATAACATACGGCAACAATCACGCCAATACGCTCAACACCGACAAAACTATCTAAATCGGAAATAGCGATGCAATTATTTTTGTTACTTTTGCAAAATAATGAAATAATAATTTATGGACACAAAGAAAAAAAATCTTATGGAAATTTTTCAGGAAGAATCTCCTGAAGTAGCGCAAGCATTTGGCGGATTAATTCAATCCGTCAGCAACATGAAAGCCCTGGAACCGAAAATGAAACAGTTGATTTACATCGCTATTCGTGCCTCACAGGGCGAAACAACCGCCGTAACCTCACATGTTCCAATGGCGAAAAAGGCAGGCGCAACCCGAGACGAATTGAAAGAAGCAATCATCATGACGACTACCGTTTGCGGTATCAAAGGAATTGCAAGTTGTTTGATTACGGCGTTGGAAGCGTATGACAATGCAAAATAAACTGTTTAACATGAAAAAATGGGGAAATAATTGATGCGCATTATTATAGCATTTTAAAAGTCAAATGATTTCAAAAACTTCCTTTCCCGCGGGAATAAAATACGGCTAATTCAAATAAAAGCCGTATCTTTGCCCAAATTTATAAGACATGGATATTTATCTTGAATCGTTGTTTAACAGGAACAAAGGCTAT
>JAISYZ010000213.1 GCA_031269545.1 Prevotellaceae bacterium | reverse complement strand
AGTCCCATAATTCACTCCTGAGTTTGATTTAATTTTTTTGCTGCCGAAAGGGTAAGAGAATCGTCCAACAATTTTGTGTCGTCCGCATTTGCTACCTGAACAGCAATGCCGAAAATCTCCTTGAACTTTTTTTCAAAAGTTCCGACTTGCATGTTGCCGTTGACTTTCAAATCGCCTTTTGCCGTTGCATCGTCTTTGCGGATAGATGTCAATGTTGCTTCGCCGTCGGCAAAGCGTTTCCCGTTATACACTCGCAAGGAAGCTCCGAATGTTTCTTGAAAGTCTTTTTTTAGGGTCTTTACATTCGGTCGCAAAATTCCTGATATATCGGAATCGTTGCGCCCGGATAATTAGCTCTTATCCATCCTTCGATGGCTTCGTAACGCTTGCTGCCGGCAAACAGCCGCATTTGCGTTTCGTTTATGCGGACAACTCTGTTGATTGTTCTTGGTCCGTTGGCTTGAATCGTGCCTTTAATACGGACGTCATACATTTTTGTGCTCATAATCTTTTTATTTTTAATTAATCAATTACATCTTTGATGCCGTCTTTAATCCTCTTAAATATTCCCTTTTTTTCTTTTGGATCTTCTTTGATTTTTGATATTGTTTTAATCAGTTCTTTGCGTTGTTTGTCCCAAGCCTTTTTTTCTGCGCTACTTTCATGCTTCCAAATTAACTGATTAGTTAAAACCTCTGCTTCATCCAAATTATTATTTTTAATAGCAGTGTTTACAGTTTCAAGAATTTGTTCCAATCTGGCTTCTTCAATTCTTATAGCCTCTCTTCTTGCCTCTGTTTTCTTTTGTACTCCAGGAATTGCGACTTGTACTACATAAATTGTGAGAGCAATACCGATAACGGCTATCAGAGCATATAAACCTATTCTTTTCTTTTGCTGATTTTTTTCTTGTTCTTCATATTTGGATATTTCTGCAAGAACTATTTTATCGTTTGGAAAATTTATTTTAGCACGAACTATTATGGTACGAAATTTTTCCTCCCATATTTTTTGATCAATGGTCTTCTTCAATAAATCTTCTTTAATCTTGGGATAAATGTACCCCAAAAGTTCTAATATATCATCTTTGTCTGTTGGGATTGGAAATGTAGATATAATATCTCGTTTTTTTGTATTTATACGTTCTCTTGTATTACAGGTCAATTCTTCTATTTTTTTCTTAATTTTACTTTCCTCATCCTTTCCAATATAATTTTTAATTAAACCTAATGCAACACTACTCAGCCCAAGGGTTGTTGCAGATAAAACTGTACTTACAACTGTTGCCACAAATTCTGCAGTTTCTTTTATATTGGCAGATTTGTTGTACTTTTTCAATAGTACTTCAACCTCTTTTTCAAGTTTTTCTTTTTCGTCTTGTTCTGCTTTCGCGAATAATTGCAGTAACGTATTAAGTGCATTTTGCCTTGTGGAGTTTTCTTTTGGAAATGTAGATTGCTCTAACCGATGGACTCTCGCATCCAGCACCATTTCAAACTCGTCAAGGTCAATACCTTCTGCTTCTGCATTTTTGAAAAGAATCTGTTTTTTCTTTTCTGTTAACACGCCATCTGCAAGCGCAATGTTAATCAGTTTTTCTAATTTTTCCGAATACATAGTTCTTTCAAATTTTTCATTAAACGATACAGTTCCGCTATTATACCGCTGATATTCGACAGACTGTCTTCGCTGTTAAAATCTTCGACAGAAGGCAATGTGAGAGATACACAGGGAGTAACAAGTTGTTCATTTCCTTTTTTTACAGTATTATTCTCAAAGCCGTACACCGTAAATTGCGGATATTGACTTTTCTGAAGAAGATAAAAATCCTGTGCTGTTTTCGTCAATTCGGCGGATTTGTCCATGCTGATTAATGCTGTAGTAGAGATTGTTAAACAAATTCCATTTTCAACAGGGACGGCATGTAACTTAACGCAATATTCGCCGTCTTTTTTTGAAAATTTAATGAAAGCGTTTGATTTCACACGTTTTCCCTGCACATCTATTTGTCGTTTGAGTTCCGGCATTTGCTTTTTTAACCGTTGAATCATTTCGTCTCTCAAGGTTTTCAAAAAACCGGACAGATGAAAATCATCCTTTGAGGGCTGTTTATCAAACGCGTCCAGATTAGTAACCGATGACAGAGAAATGACGTCGCCGATAACATCTTCGACAGTTTCGTTTTTCTCTTCGATAATTTTTTTCAAATGATTGAGCAACTTGAGAATATCCGAAAATTTCTTTTTCAAATAATGGTCTTTGTCGCACAGTTTGAACAGCGTTTGTATCCATTCTTCGCTAAACGTTTCCAGTTGACTTTGTTTAGTATTTTGCTGGTTATACGGTATCAGATTCATTTGCATGGCAATATTATCAGTCCATTTATCGAATCCGGGATGTGCAGTCAGCAGTTTGTAAATCATTGGAAATGCGATTTGTATGCTGACTAATGCGAAATTGACCACTAATTCCAGTTCCGTCTCTTCGACCTCTCCTCCAGCCCCTTTCCCCAGGAGAGGAGCGTCTTTTGCGGAATTGACGCAATGAATCAACAACAGAGAGTTTAATAATCGCTTTAACGCTCTCGGATTCGTTCCCACCGACAAGTTGGAAATTTCCGAAAACATAGTGATTAATTCCTGTTTATTAGATTGGTTTTCATTGATATATCGAATCGAAAGCAAGCTTTCTTTCAAAAAATCGTCAATCATGTAACTTGTAACAGGCATCGAAAACGGCACCTGAATGATTTTGTCGAAAAACGAACGAAACTCGCGCTCATTCTGTTCGGACAACTTGCCGAATTTAGGTTCTAATCCTTTTATAACCACATCGTAATCAATTGCCAGCACGAAAATACAGTGATTCAGATTAAAGATGTTCTTCAACAGCTCGAGCAACTGAACGGCAACCGAAGGTTCAATCCTGTCCAAATCATCGACAAAAAAGATAAAGCCCTGTTTTCCTGTTTTGTTAATATGCTCATTGATTTTGGATTCCATTTCTTTCCGAAGTTCGCTGATTGGCGATTTATTGCTGCCTTCTATAAGTTCTTTTACTACATCCGCTCCTCGATTTAAAGCTGCCGACCCTGCCATCAAACTGAATTTCATTATGCTGTTCCACACTTGTTTCCCTGTCGAAACGCCTGTGATTTTGGTTATTTCATCGACCAGACACGAAACAATATCTATCAATGCGATATTGGCGTCTTTCATCAGTGAATATTCCCAAGTGTTGATCCACACGCCGAAAAATTTAGCGCTGTCGCTTCCGCACAGGTTGTTTTTCAGAGTGTTCATCAATGATGTTTTACCGCTTCCCCATTCGCCCTGTAAGGCTATGGTCATAGGGGTGTTAGCATGTTCGATGAACTTAATCAAACCATTCTCGAACGGACAAATACCGAATTTGTCCTGTTCACCTTTCGACACATCCCTCGGAGTGTCGGTAATGCTGTATTTATCTGTATTTTTCATGTAAATTTTATTAATCTTCTCAGCAGTTTTAAGAACGGAGTCAATACATTACCGTATGTCGCTCCGGACTTTACTTTGTCTAATATCTTCGTTACATTTATTTTACAAAGTTCTGATTAATGCGCCACTTTCTTTTCTCAATTCAATTTTACCTTTACTTGTGTGAACTTCAATATTGACTCCGTTCCACCTTGCCGAAACAGCGTCGCCATTACCGATAGTCCGGACAAGAGAGCCGGATTCTTTACGAATCTCCACTTTTCCTTTAACTGTTGTGATAACAATCAAAGTCTGACTTGAATTATAATCTGCCGAAACGGCGTCGCCATTTCCAATAGTACGGACAAGAGAGCCGGTGTCTTTACGGATTTCTACTTTCCCTTTGTTAATTTTTAATATATTCATAATCTTTAATTTAACTTAAAATAATTAATATTAAAACATAAATAGCTAACACAACATAACATGACATTGCAAAAAGTATGATAAGCGTTTGAAAAAACTTGTTCACCGCATATTTCATCCGGATTTCAAACACATCGACATTACTTTTTCTCCATCGAAGCGCTACGTGAAAGTATTTCATTGATATTTCTATACGTGAATCATTTAGAAGATTTAATTTTTTCAATACCGAAATCTGCAGCCTTTGTCACCGCAACACCCAAAAAACGGATTGCTTTAAGTGTGTACAAAAGTACGGATAACAATATTTTTTTTAAATCTATGTCATTATTTTCCATAATAATGTGTTTTTTAATTAATTAGTTAATAATATTGTTACATTTTTGAATCCCAAAGCCTGCAAAAATGAGGTAAGATTTTCTTTTCCTGATTTTTTGGCAAATTCCAAAATTCCTCCATTAATGGCTTCGATTTCAAGAGTTGCACGAGCTTCGTTTTTATATCCCGTAACTTCTTCGTGCGACCATTTTCCACTTTCCTCAAATGTTTCAAAATCCGAAGGATTTGTTATAACATCCAGTATTTGAACCTTAGGCAGTCTCACTGTAATCGAAACGCTATCGGCAATAATGTCCTGATCCTGCAGTTTCGACAGGTCGAATCCTGCTCGCACTTTACCTGTTATAACTAAAACCAGTTCATTGTCAGGCATCTTTATGCCAAAAAGAGACGCCTCTTTCGATTTTTTGATAACAACATTGTAGTAATAGGTGCCTGTAGCATATTCTGCCAAACGACGAATTTCTCCAACTACATTCGCAGTTTTATCAATAACTATGGGTTTCACCTTAAAAAGTCCGGCAATATCGAAATTCGAAAATTTCAAAAATAAACCACCTGCGACAACAAGAATAACAATCGTTACAATTCGTGAAATAATACTTTTCATAATAAATCATTGTTTAGAAAATTTAATCTCAATAATAGAAAATCCAGCCTGAGAGAAAAATGCTTCAAGAAAAAATTTGGCATTTTTTTCTGCATCAGCCAATATTCCCATTTCGGGAACTTTGTCCTTGATGTCTTTTTCTCCTTGAGCCATAATCATATCCCGTTCGGCGTTCGAATACGAAAAACGAGTAAGCGCCGTCTTTTCATAAACCAGTTCAATATCATCCGGCTTCATGTTTAACGACAATATTTTGGCTTTCGGTAGAACGAGCGAAATCGCCCTCTGTTTGTAATCGACAATTACACTGTCTTTTGCCAATTCGCTCAAATCTATACCCGCTTTTAAGTTTGCTTTACAGGAAAAAAGAATTTTCCTGTCGCCAAACTTGAACCATGTGGCATCATCGTTGGCTTTTACGACTTTTGACACCACATATTCCACTGTTCCCAGTTCGGAAAGCTTTGCAAGTTTTGCAACCTGCGCTTCCATCTGTTTTGAATCCTGCCCGCATGAAGCAAATGCAAGAACTGCCAATACTGTACAAATACTTAATAATCTGTTCATATACTTATTTTTTATCCATTGTTACTATTAAACATTTTTGACGTTACATAGACAGCTCCGACTATCAGAGCAAGAACCAGTAAGCAAATTATTACTTTGATAATCCACGACAGCATAAGTTTGAACATCAAAAAGCCGACAATGCCAATTCCCACACATATCGATAGTTTCCATACCCAAGGATTTGACGACATAAAGTCCGTAAATTTTCCTTTTTTGGGTTCGACAGAGTCCAGATCAGTTTCCAACTGTTCCTTTTGTTTCTCGTACAATCTTGATTCGAGTATCATCTCAAACTCGTCAAGGTCAATGCCTTCTGCTTCCGCATTTTTTAAAAGCACCTGTTTTTCTTTTTCTGTTAACACGCCATCGGCAAGCGCTGCGTTAATCAGATTTTCAAGTTTCTCGCTATACATAATCTTATATTTTATAATTTATTAAATAATTTTCAATCTAACTTTTAACTCTTAGTTCTTAACTCTTAGTTCTTAACTTTTAATTATTCCCATTGCTTCTATCAGTTGCGGTTTATCGTACAAAGCGATACGGGCTATAGCGCGGAAACTGCTATACCATTTACACAGTTCGTCGAAAGCCTTGTCGCGATCGATAGTCGATTGTTGAGCGTCGCCTTTTTCGTTGAGTTGTTTACTGTGGAGATTTTCGACCTCGTTCACCATTTGCAGTTCGTTGTTAAGTTTTTCGGCAGAATAGCCGAATTGAGCAAGGACAGCAAGGGCATCGGGACTGTTCAACAAGTTGTTGTACAGTAGCCGTGAATCGCGCAACCATCCCGAAAGACTTTTGCAGCGTTTGCCTGTTGCGTTGAAACGTTGCAATATTTCCGGCTGTCCGACAAAAGCGACACGCGTCACCTTCAATGTCACCATATAGTTGGCGTACACTGTTTTCCATAACTTATCCACCTTGTCGGTAGCGACATACTGCTCGCTGTAGTTTCCGACCTGTGTCGTCATCAGGAGGTTTACTTTGTCCAGCAGTCTTTTTCCTTCGCCGATACGTTCGGGCGTATATCCAAAAGCGTTTAGTTTTTCCTGTATTTCGGGGTTGTTTTGCGCCCCAAGAATACCATTTTCAATTTTGTGCAACTTTGTTGCGATAATTTTTCCATTCATTGTCTTATAGTGTTTATGAAGTTAATAATAGAGTTTTTATA
>JAISYZ010000187.1 GCA_031269545.1 Prevotellaceae bacterium | reverse complement strand
GAGCAAAGAAACCCTGACCAAAACAATGTTAATCACGCCGAAACACCAATCAATCGCTCAACTTTTTAACCCTAAATTTTTTGAAAATTTGTAGGGTGTCGTATTGTCAAAGTCAGGAGATGTTTACATCATGTTACAGCCTGTTTTTTGTCTGTTTACCCAATTATTTGTATATAAGATATGGTTCAATGCGTTTCCTGTATTCGGGAATATCTTTATACCAAATATCTATAATGTCATCTACTTTATAATTTTTCGCAAATTTTGTTCTCACCTCATCGCTGCCGCATACTTTGTCGAACATGTTGATTCGCTTTGCATTTTCTTCAAAAACATCTTTATTGGGTTCCTGCTTGCGAACTTCCTGTAAAAAATAAAACTGTACAAGCGAAAGTTGCGCCTTTTTATAATCGACAATATGAATCTGTACGCCGTGCTGTTCGATGTCTTTCGCATGGCTGTAATACGGACGAAAATGTACAGGGCGAAAAATCAATCCGGGCAAATTGAGCGCATTCATGTCGTTTGCAAGTTTTTCGGCATCGATATTGTTTCCTGCAAATACTTCAAATGGCAAAGTGTAGCCAATTCCAATATTGTAACCGTATAATTCGCCAAGAATGCCCGAAATTGGATAAAAGAATGTGGATTCGGCATGTGGAATATGCGGAGACGACATAACCCATTGGAGTTTTGTGTCAATAAAATTCATATCGCGCGTCCAGCCTTGCATTTCGACAACAGTGAGTTTGCATTGCACTCCTTTATCCAGCATTTTTTCGTAGTTCAGAAATTTTGCAAGTTCGCCTGCCGTAAGTCCGTGAACATAAGGAATTGCAAATTGGCTTACAAACGAAAAAAATCCTTTGCGGGTGATTACGCCTTCCATTTTTTCGCCTCCAAGCGGATTTGGACGGTCGAGAACAACAAATTCTATATTGTTTTCGGCGGCAGCCTCCATCGCCAGCCCAAGCGTACTGATATACGTATAAGAACGCGAACCTATATCTTGAATGTCGTAAACCAGAATATCAACTCCTGAAAGGATTTCGGGTGTTGGTTTGCGCAATTTTCCGTGTAAACTGTAAACGGGAAGATTTGTTTTTTCGTCATGTTCATCTTCCAGTTGATGTCCGGCAGTGAAATTTCCGCGTATTCCGTGTTCGGGCGCATAAAGAGCGACTAAATTTACGTCTTCGGCTTCAAATAAAATATCTACGGTTGATTTCAACCGACTGTCAACTCCCGTAGGATTTGTTATCAGTCCTACTCGCTTTCCTTTGAGAATATCAAAATTGCGTTCACGCAGAACTTCGATTCCTGTTTTCACCTTAACTTGCGCATAAATACAATTGATGAAAAGAGTAAAAACTAATGTTAATAAAATTGATTTTTTCATATATAATATAATGTTTTGTGTTCGTTATGTTATGCCTGTAAAAGCAGCGAAGCGTTGATTATGGCATTGCCTGCTCCTATTAAAAATGCAATAATTGTTCATCCTTATTTTTTTACCAATATATACTTCGCAAACAGAATGATATTTATTCATCTTCTTCAATAATATAGACATCTTCATCATCATTTTTCAGATACAGATTTTCGCGTGCATATTTTTCAAGCGATTCATCATTTTCATTAAGTTCTTTAATGTTTTCTTTTATGCGTTCTATTTCTTTCTGATAATGCAGTTTTTGATTTTTTTTGTTTTTAACATCGTTCACATCCTTTATCCAGCCAACAATGTTTGAACTGTCAAAAAAAACAAGCCACACAACAAATATGATTAATGTGAGAACATATTTACTGCCTGCGTTGCGTTTTAATATTTTTTTTATTTCATCCATAATTTTTAATGATTTAAATTTATTTGTCCTTTGCATAAAGTCATTATAACATCAAAATTTTTATCGACAATGTTAATATCGGCATCTTTTCCAAAATTTATAGAGCCTTTGCTTGTGAATATATTCAAGAGCTTTGCAATGGTTGCGCTCGACATTTTCAAAACATCTGCAATCGGAAATTTTACATTGAAAATCATATGCCGCACCATTGAATCTATTGGCGAAATTGACGATGCCAGCGATGTTCGCGTTTCGTTCATTGCAACTCCATGTTCGATAACATAAGTCATTCCGCAAGTATGAATAATCTGTCCGTGCTTGCAACCAGCAGCCATATTTGCATCCGAACAAATCATTAATTTATCGGCGCCTTTACATTTGTAGGCAATTTGTAATAATTCATTTGGCAAATGATAACCATCTGCAATGATTTCGGCATAAAGCGAATCAAAAGTCAATCCTGCTTCCACAACGCCTCCAATTCTGAAAGGTCCTTCTTTTTTTGTTTGCGACATTGCGTTATAAAGATGTGTAACGCTTGTTGCTCCTTTGTTTACAGCATATTCAACCTCATTTATGGTTGCACAACTGTGTCCAATCGAAATTTGTATTCCCATAGCCTGTATTGCCTGAAAATATTCGACATTTTGTTCAACTTCGGGCGCTATTGTCGTGCGGCGTATTACATCTTTATAATCGGCGTATAATTTCAAATATTCATCATTAATTGCAAGTATGTGGTCTTCGGATTGCGAACCTTTATACGTTTTATTCAAAAATGGACCTTCGAGATGGCATCCGCCTATTTGTGTTTTTCCGCTTTCGTTAAATTTCATGGCTTCGCGAATGGATTCCAAACCTTTTTTTATTGTAGGTAAATCGTTTGCGGCAAGCGAAGGATAAATAAGCGTTACGCCGTGTTTTCCATGAAAATCGCGTGTTCCCAATATTGATTCCAAATCGCCTTTGTTGCAGTCGAAACCGCCGCCGCCATGACAGTGTGAATCAATAAAACCCGGAATTGCAATGAGATTTTCACCTTCTATTATTTTTACACCTTGAGGCGTTATCGGCTCGGCGTATATTTCCGAAATAATTTCACCGTCAACAACTAACGAGCCGTTTTGTATAAAACCGCCTTCGCTGTAAATATCAATATTTCTGATACAAAGTTTCACTTTATCACATAAATGTATAAGCCGACCAATATTTTATTTTACAAAGTTAGCATAAAATCCTCAATTACACACACACGGATAAAAATGTTTTACAAAATTTATAGGGGAAACGTAATAAAAAAATTTATTTGGACAGCCGATTTTAGACAAATATTACAATTGATACCAAACTGTTATCAAAATGTAATTAGTATAAATTGATTATCAATAGAATAAATTGATATTTTAGTTGTTTTGATGTCGTTTTGGTATTAACAAATCAATATTTTTTTATACATTTGCATGTAATTTAATCAAAAATACATAAAATTATGAACGACAGTATTATATCTTCAACATCCGACATTGCTTCGCAAGCCAAAGAATTGCTTGCAGCAGACTCAATTCCCGTAAAGGAAAAACTCGGTTTTATCGTTAACGATTTTGTTCCTCAAATCATAAATTGGGGAATACACGCAGGCTTGAAACTATTGGCTGCAATTATTATTATTATCATTGGTTTTTGGATAACAAAAAAACTGACACGACTGGTTGTAAAAGCATTGGAACATCGCAATACAGAAAAACTCTTATGTTCGTTTTTGCGTTCGATATGCAATATTGTACTTAAAGTAACTGTATTGATAATTGCTGTTCAGATTTTGGGCGTAGAAACAATGTCGTTTGCAGCAGTACTTGCCGCTATCGGAGTCGGAATAGGCATGGCGCTTTCGGGAACATTGCAAAATTTTGCAGGAGGAATTGTGCTTTTATTGTTTAAACCGTTCAAGGTTGGCGATTTTGTTGAATGTCAAAGTTTTTCGGGAACTATCATGCAAATACACATTTTTATGACGGAAATAAAAACGCCTGATAATAAGATTGTCTTTGTTCCCAATTCTACGTTGATAAGTTCGCCGCTAACAAACTATACAAAAGAAAATATTCGCCGCATCGATATTGATTTTACGGTTGCATATGGAACAAATCTGAAGCAGGCAAAAGAAATTATCGAAAGTATAGCGGCAAACGAAAGCGGAATTTTAAGCGAGCCTGCAACAGAAACGTTTGTGTCGGCGCTTGCCGACAGTTCCGTTGTTATTACTTTGCGCTCGTGGACAAAAACAGAAAATTACTGGACTGTAAAATACAATATGAACGAAAATGTTTACAATGCGTTCAACGAAAAAGGCATTGACATTCCTTTCCCACAAGTTACTGTACACATGGAAAAATAATTGATGCGGAAATATTATTAAAAATTGTTCTTTTGATTATGATTTAAAAACATTTCAAAAGAAACAAATAATTGAAATTTGTCAATTATCTCTTGTCAATTGATACTGTCGAACGTTGGCAGAAAGAAGAATCTTATCTTGCATCTTCGCGAGTTGTTTGGAGGCGATTATGTTTTTACCAATAGCAAAAAAATAAACACAGCGATACAAAAAATCTCGATTATTTGTTAACTTTGCACTTTGTAAATCATTTTGCTTTTGAAAATAAGGCTATTAATAAATTTATGCAGAAACGCAGTCCAAATATTGAAATATTAAACAAAAAAGCGAGTTTTGAATTTATATTACTCGAAAAATTTACGGCGGGAATTGTACTTTGCGGCACCGAAATAAAATCAATACGCGCAGGCAAGGCATCGATTGTCGAAAGTTACTGTTATTTTGTTGATAGACAGTTGTATATACGCAACATGCACATTGCTGAATACTGGTGGGGAAATTTAAATAATCACGAACCGAAACGCGAGCGCAAATTACTGCTCAATATTAAGGAAATAAACAAGTTGCTGCGCCGTACAAAAGAACGCGGACTTACCATTGTGCCGACAAAACTTTTTATTTCGGAAAACGGATACGCCAAACTCGAAATCGCTCTTGCACGAGGTAAAAAAGTATATGATAAACGCGAATCGTTAAAAGAAAAGGATATACGCCG
Organism: Prevotellaceae bacterium; assembly: GCA_031269545.1. Taxonomy (GTDB): domain Bacteria; phylum Bacteroidota; class Bacteroidia; order Bacteroidales; family UBA932; genus JAIRKV01. The sequence continues at coordinate 1,829 of JAISYZ010000187.1, read as the reverse complement.
AGCAATGGAACGATAACAATATTAAATCCATTTATTTCAATATATTTATATATGCCTGAAAAAGAAGAATTAATAAGCATTTTAGGTGCAACTGCTACCGGAAAAACCAAAATTGCCGTTGCCCTTGCCAACGATTTGAACGGGGAAATACTTTCTGCCGATTCGCGACAGGTATATAGAAAAATGGATGCAGGAACAGGAAAAGATATTGAAGATTATACAGTTAGCGGCAAAAAAATACCGTATCATCTTATTGACATTGTTGATGTTGGATACAAATATAATGTTTTTGAATATCAGCGCGACTTTTATAAAACGTACAATGACGTTTGCAGCCGAAACAGGCAACCCATACTTTGCGGAGGTTCGGGAATGTATATCGAAGCGGTAGTAAACGGTTACAATATGCCCGAAGCGCCTGCAAATTACAAATTGCGAGCCGAATTCGAAAAACATTCGGATGACGAACTTATAAACATTTTGGCATCGTTGAAACATCTGCATAATAAAACTGATTACGATAGTCGTAAACGACTTATACGCGCCATAGAAATAGAAACTTTCAGAAAAGAAAACGATATTAAAATTTCAAAATATGAGAAACTTAATAATATTTATTTTGGAATAATATTTGATACCGTAACACGCCGAAAACGCATAACCGAACGACTGGATTATCGACTGAAAAATGGAATGATTGATGAAGTAAAGCATCTTTTAGAAAATGATATTTCGGCAGACGACTTGATTTATTACGGACTGGAATATAAATTCATCACTCTTTATCTTGTCGGCAAATTGAATTATGATGAAATGCGACAACAACTAAATATTGCAATTCATCGATTTGCAAAACGGCAAATGACATGGTTCAGAGGGATGGAACGCCGCGGCGCAAAAATTAACTGGATAGATGGACATTTGCCAATCGCCGAAAAAATAAAACAAATAAAAAATATATGGAATTGCTCAAAAAGCACAAATGTTAATGTTTAATCATTTGTTAATAAGCAAATTAATTAGTACTATCTTTTGAAATTTACCAATTCAAAAAGAAGTGCGTATAAACAGGAATAGATATATGTATTTATTGATTTGAAATTTCATTTTGAATTTTTCTGCTTAACGAACTAAAAACCAATCCATAAGAAACATCCAATATCTGTTTTAAAACCGCTTCGGGAACATTTCCGTTCAAAAACACGGAACTCCAATGCGTTTTGTTCAGATAATATCCGGGAACAATATCGCTGTACGTGTCACGCAATTCCTCGCCCTGTTCCAGCGTGTGTTTCACGGAAATAACCGGTCGTCCTTCGCCGTCGTTGCCCACCAAAGCAAACATTTTTCCACGAACAGCGTAACGAATGGCATCCCATTCCTGCTTGTAATCTTCTTCGGCGCCCTTTTTAGAAAGGCAATGCGCTTGTATAAAATCGTAATTCATGTTATCTAATTATCTGAAATTTTCCGAAAAAGTAGTAAAAAATCAGTTACCGGCTGAATATCTCCAAAGCATCTTCGACTGTTTTTACAAATATTATTCGTTTTATATTATTGCTTTCATAGATAAAACCATTTAATGATCTACTTTTTATATTTTCAAAATCGCCAACGATTGCCATTCGCATATCATAAGTTGAAAATTTTTGCAATATCTCGCCTGCAATTCCTGTGGACAGGTTGAAGAAATCATTGATAATGTTCTCCTTTTTGACTATTATCGCAGAACAACCGTCTATGCAAAATAAATCTAATACATCATCTGCTTTTTTGATAATAACATTATTGTCAATAATTTCCACAATGCCGCCTTTATAAAATTTTGT
>JAISYZ010000116.1 GCA_031269545.1 Prevotellaceae bacterium | reverse complement strand
ATTAAAGGATGAGTAGGATTCTTGTGTCCGAAGGCAATCCTGTCAATCCTAATCGTATTTTTGCCCCGAAAGCGCCATCTAATCATAACAATCATACGAATCCCAAAAATCAAAGTTCAGACAATTGGCGGCGAAGCGTAAACAGACCTGTTTTGTGCAGTTTTTTTGCTTTTATATTTTTTTTATTATTCATTATCTCCATTCGATATTTTCTTTTATAATTTTTATGGGAACGCCTCCCGCCAATGATTTCTCCGGTATATCTTTATTTACCAATGAATTGGCGGCTATTACTGCCCCGTTTCCTATTTTTACACCTTTTAATATGATTACATTTGTTCCTATCCATACATGATCCCCTATTTCTATCGGCTTCTTTGAAACATATTTTTCATCTATTATTTCATGCGCATCGTTGTCCCGTATTACAACATTATTTGAAATTGTTGCTCCTTTTCCTATTGTTATTTTTTCTCCACATACCAGAAATACATTGTGATTAATATAACCATCTGTAATTTCAAGGGTTGCGTTTTTACCTATGAATACACGGCCTCCGGTCATTATTGAAAACTTTCCTTTTATTATGAGTTTTGCTCCTTCTTCCATGACAAAATGTCCTACAAAAGGATCGTTTCCATTATTCTTCCTATTGAAAAATAATCTGCCGTTCCTATTAATTATTATTTCCGATTTCTTATGTATGTCATAATATCCCCCTCTGTAAGGTATAAACCATCCCGAATGTTTTTTCATTTTATTAAACCTAAGAAAATTTATAAAGCTGATTTCCTTTAAAACCTTATAGTATAATCTAATCCTTTGTAACATCATAATATATTATCGTTTTATTAATACTTTTTTCAAAAAAATTGCACATAACGTTCCGGCTGTTTACGACGGTTTGGCGGCCCGAATAAGGGCTTTGTTTTGCCTGCAACCTCATTTTTCAGGGCGACGGTTGCCGTTATCCCTTTGTTTTCAACACTTCCCATCATTATCATTAAATTATTTATACCGCAAAGTTAGCATAAAATTTTCAATTATACACAAACGCAGATACATCTTTTGTTTGCATTAATAAAAAATGCATTATCTTTACACCAGTATAAATTAAATTATGTTTTTAGTAATGAGAAAGTTATTTTCTATTCTGACCCTGTTTTTAATGTTTTTTGCATGTAACGACGCTCCTTCGTACAAAATAACAGGGCAATTTTCGTCCGATTCAATGAACGGACAAACAATCTATTTGGAGAATTACCTGTGGTACATGAAGATGTCTGATCAAAAGACATTAGATTCGGCTGTTGTCAATGGTAATAAGTTTGAGTTTAAAGGCAAAACCGATTCGGCGTATATGGCTTTGCTAACTCTTGGAAATCGCCCTCGTGCAATGATTTTTCTTGAGAACGGAAATATCAAAGTTGATGTTGCCGAAGAATTAATTAAAAGTGTTGCAACAGGGACTAAGTTAAACAATGCACTCAAATCGTTTAACGAAAGTATGAAAACAACCAGAGATAAAATTGACGAACTTATACAATATGCTAATTCACAAGAGAGAACAGAAGAATTACAGATTGAGGTGAATCAAAGATATGACGAATTGTCAAAGGAAATGGTACAAATTTCGATTCAATTTCTCGACAAAAATCCGGGAACCATTCTCTCTGCTTTTGTCTTGTTAAGCACTATGTCGCAGGGCATTAGTGACGAAGTAATCCAAAACACCTACGAAAAATTAGACGAACAGGTGAAAAATGGCGCATTGGGAAAAGTGATACACAAACAAATCGAAAGAGCGCAGGTTAAAGAAGTCGCCGAAGGCGAACAATTCCGTGATTTGACATTGAAAACTCCTGATGACAAGACAGTTTCGTTATCCGATTATGCAGGGAAAGGAAAATATGTTCTTATAGATTTCTGGGCTTCGTGGTGCGGACCCTGTCGCGCCGAAAATCCCAATGTCGTAGCTTTGTATAAAGAATTTAAAGACAAAGGTTTCGAAATTGTTGGAGTGTCGTTGGACGACGATAAAAACAGGTGGATTAAGGGAATCGAAGATGACGGCATCACCTGGATACAAATGTCGGATCTCAAAGGATGGGAATCCGAAGCCTCTGTAAAATACAAAGTTCAAGGCATTCCTTATACCGTCTTGTTGGACAAAGAAGGAAAAGTGATAGCAACAAATCTGCGAGGCGAAGATCTTAAAAATAAAATTAAAACTCTAATACAGTAGAAATGATTGATTTGAATAATATTGAAGTAGCGTTTAAAATAAAAAGCGATAAAGAGCTTAAAAATGCAAATTTCTTATTTTCAATGATAAAATTCCCTTTAATGGTTCGCTTTCTGGGCTTTATGAGCAATCTGGCGTTAAAAATGCGATTGCCGATAGACTGGATTGTGAAACCGACTTTGTACAGGCATTTCGTTGGTGGCGAAACAATTGAAGAATGTTTTCCTGCAATGAAGCGGATGTTTGTCGAAAATGTCAAATCTGTTCTTGACTTTTCTATTGAAGCGGTTAAAAAAGAATCGGAGATAGATAAGACGTTCCAGGAATTGAAATGGTCGGTTATAAATTCGGGAAAACATGAGGCTATTCCTTTCAGCGTCTTCAAACCCACAGCATTAACAACGCACGATGTCCTGAAAAAAGTATCATTCGACATGCCTTTGACTTCGACAGAACAGATTTCATATAACAATTTCGTTCAACGCGTCGATACTCTTTGTGCAGAAGCAGTTAAAGCCGGTAAACCAATAATGATCGACGCCGAAGATTACTGGTTTCAAAAGGCTATCGACGATGTTACGGAAGAGATGATGCTGAAATACAACAAAGAAACAGCAGTCGTATATGCTACATTGCAAATGTACCGTCACGACAGGCTTGATTATCTGCGATATCTGATAGAATTATCGAAACGGCGCCAAATAATTGTGGGCATAAAATATGTGCGTGGCGCTTATATGGAAAAAGAACGTGCAAGAGCGGCAGAAGGAGGCTATCCGTCGCCGATATATCCCACAAAAAAAGACACCGATGATGCTTTTAACGAGGCGCTTAGGATATCGGTAGAAAACTGTGACCGTGTACATGTTTTTTGCGGCACTCACAACGAAGAAAGTATCCTTGCTCTCATGAAATATATGAAAGACAAAGGATTGCCAAACGATTACCCGTCAATTTACATGGCTCAACTCTACGGAATGAGTGATAATCTTAGTTTTAACGCAGCAAAAGCCGGATATAACGTCGCAAAATATTTGCCTTACGGTAAAGTCAAAAACGTACTTCCATATCTGGTTCGTCGAGCCGAAGAAAATTCTGCCATAGCTGGTCAGACTACCAGAGAGTTAATCATGCTAAAGCAAGAACTGAAAAGACGGAAGTCCCTGAATTAGTCAATGCTCTTTTTTAAAAATTATTACTAAAAAGGTATTCTATACATTTGATATAGAATGCCTTTTTTATTTTTGTGCCGCCCCCCCAAACCGAACCAAATCAATAATAATAAAGTAACGTTACTATTATGCCAATCAAAACCTGAACAAGAACGATTGCAATTGATAATAATACTATTCCAAGTATTACTTTACCATCATGATTAAACTTTATTTTCCTTCTCTTCTCCATTTTTCAGTTGATTTTTATAGAATTAATAACCAATAATATTTCTTTATATCTTACGATAATATTGCCGTGAAAAAACGTATTTTTTTCCTCGTACTCCCTCAACTTTTTTGAGAATTTTATACTTTTATAATAATCTCCCATTTCATTTAGTATTGCTTAACTATTTATATTTAAGAGTCATATCTTGTTTTATGTTTACAATTCAATCAATTTTTTTTATTTCAAAGGTAGTGATATTTTTTATATCACAACTCTTAATATTTCTTAACAAGTGTTAAATAATCTTAAATGTACATTTTGAATAAAAAAACCGCAATGCTACAAAAAGCAGCATTGCGGCAATATAACTTGCATTATTTCCGTTTAGAACTTCATATTCAAGTCTATACCCAGACGGACGGGTTTGCCGTGCTGTCCGAACGAGTTGCCGAATGTTTTGAAATAAAACGTTGTGTATTTCGAATCCAGCAAGTTTTCGCCCCAAAGTCCTAAGGAGAAATCTCCTTTTTCCACTGATATTCTTCCGTTTAACAGCGAATAGAACTTTTGCGACACATCGTTGGCTTCC
>JAISYZ010000057.1 GCA_031269545.1 Prevotellaceae bacterium | reverse complement strand
TATGCAGGTTTGGGAAATCCTCCCGAAGCCGAACGTCCCTGTAAACTGAACGACACGCCTTGTTCGCTTGTAGTAAATCCTGTTTGCGTATTTGCTGTGCGAGTCGGTTCATCGTTTTTTCCCGAGCCGTTGTAAAGACTGTTGTCTTTTATTTTGTTACGCTCGTCGCCTTCGTCTGTGCCGTCTGTTGTGCTTTTGAAAAGCGCTTTCTCGTTGACTTTCGGCTGCGGCGGTTCGTATCGTTCGACATCGCCTTCGTTGCCTGCTGTTACAGGTTTTGTGTCGGGTTTATTATTAGATTTGGCTTCTCTAATTTTATTTGAAATTTTTACTGTTGCCGGCGCCTGCTGCACAGGTTTTGCGGTAACTTTATCGGGTGTAACTCTGTCGTGTCCGCTGATGTTTATTCGGCGCGGTTGAGTTAATTCTACTGCAATAAATTCTTTTTCGACAAGAGGAGGTGTATCGTCAACTTTAATATTTGCGGCTATTGTGAAAAATATCAGCAACAGCAATACTGCTGCGTGTACAATGATGCTTGTGATTACGCTTTTCACATGTCTGTCGCTACTGTTGTCGTTGATATTATCCATTTACTTATTCGGGAATTGTTGATAATAAAACTTTATATCCGTTTCGTTTTGCAATATTCATTACATATACAACCTTGCCGACTGCAATTCGTTCGTCTGGCGAAATTGTAAATGTAGGTTCGGGATTATCTTTCAAATCATTTTGCAACAAAGGCTCAAGTTCGTCAAGCGATACGGGTTTTGATCCGAAATAATATTCTACTGTTTCGGCATCTACATATTTCACCGAAACATCTGTCGGCGGCTTTTGCGGAACCTGATTTGTGCTTTTGGGCAACAGCAAATCGAGTGCATTGTTATTGATTAGCGTAGATGTTATAAGGAAAAATATAAGCAGCAAAAATACCAAATCGCTCATCGAAGACGCACTGAATTCTGTTGTTACTTTTGTGTTTCTTTTTATTGCCATTTTATTTAGTTGAATTTTGTAAAATTGTCATATTACAATTTATGATTTAATAATTTTTTAATTTATCGGCTCGTTTAGCAAATCCATAAATTCTATTGTCTTCGATTCCATTGAATAAACTACGTGATTTATTCGTGTAACCAGATAATTATAGGCAAAAAATGCAAAAATGCCGACAATAAGTCCTCCAACTGTTGTTATCATTGCGGTATAAATTCCGTTTGACAAATCTGATATTTGTATATTGTTCCCTCCTACTTTTTTCGACATTTCGTAGAAAGCCTGTACCAGTCCTATTACAGTTCCGAGAAATCCTATCATAGGCGCTCCGCCCGCGATGCTTGCCAAAATAGGCATTCCTTTTTCAAGACGTGCAACTTCAAGACTGCCGACATTTTCGACAGATGTTTGAATATCATTCAGCGGACGACCAATGCGTTCTACGCCTTTTTCAATCATTCGGGCAACAGGGCTGTTATTGCGCTGGCACAAATTTATCGCCGATTTGATTTTTCCCTCATGAATATTGTCTTTGATATTATTCATAAAATGATTGTCGATTTTCGATGCATTTTTTATTGCAAGCCAGCGCTCGACAAAGATATAAACCGCAACTAATGATAATAGTGCAAGCACTATCATTATCCAGCCGCCTTTTACGGCAAGGTCAAATAAACTCATGCTGTCTGTTGCTGCTGCTGTTGCCGTTACTGCCGTTGAGTCGGCAATTCCTGTTTGTAGTAATGTTATCATTGCTTATTAATTAATTTTTTGCGGCAAAGTTATAAAATTATTAATATTCGACAAGTTTCCTGTAAATTGTTTAAATTTTATTAACTCAAATTTTTTATAATTGCTGCAATATTTTCGATACATAAATAAGACTGGATGAAGATTCCTTATGTAATTACTAAGGCTTTCGTTTTGCGCTGTATCTGTATTAAGAAATGTATAAATGAATATGATTTTATAATTTTGCGCTATTAAGTACGCTCACATTTGTATAAATTTCGTCATCCAATAGACTGTTTTTGTATTTTTATACTCAAATTCACATAATTTCATTGCTGGCTTAAGCATATTGTGGCAAGTTTTACGATTATTGTTGACAAAAATCAGGCTATTTTAATTTAATTATGTAAATTTTATAAAATTTCCATTAATTTTGCACAATTGTTTTATCGCATAAAGTTATGGAAAACGAACAACTGCTTGTTGACATAGAAAAAATTATAAAATCGAAAAGTCCTTTTTTGGCGAAAATATTGCCAAAATTTGTATTGCGATACATTAAACGTATTGTCCACGAAGACGATGTGAATAATATTTTGTCGAAACACGGGCATAATAAAGGTATAGATTTTGTAAACGCAACGCTTGGCGAATTAAATATATCGTACACAGTCCAGGGGCTTGATAATATTGACAATTCGCAAGACGCCCGTTTTATTTTTGCATCGAATCATCCTCTTGGTGCGCTCGATGGACTTGTGCTAATGAGCGCTATCGGAAAACATTTCAACAACAATGTGAAATTTATTGTAAATGATATTCTTATGAATCTCAAACCGCTTGAACCTGTTTTTATTCCCATCAACAAACACGGAAGGCAAACGGTTGATTATATGAAAAAAACAAACGATGCATACGCTTCCGACTGTCAGATATTGTATTTTCCGGCAGGTTTGTGTTCGCGAAAAATAAAAGGAAAAATAGTCGATTTGGAATGGAAAAAAAATATAATAGGAAAGTCAGTAGAATATAAGCGCGATATTGTTCCTGTTTACTTTTCAGGGAAAAATTCAAGTTTTTTTTACCGTTTGGCAAACATCAGGAAAAAAATGGGAATAAAGGCAAATATAGAAATGTTTTACTTGTCGGATGAATTTTTTAAACAAAAAAACAGTAATTTTGATCTTGTCTTTGGAGAACCGATAAAATATAATACTTTTGACAAAACCAAAACACATGTTGAATGGGTGAATTTTGTACGCGAAAAAGCATATTCACTTAATACACAGGCGAAAATAAATATTAAATAAAACAATAAAAAATAAAAAAGCATTATGGAACCTATAATTGCACCTGTTGACAGGAACATAATCGAAACCGAACTTACATCGGACAAGTATGTGCGCGACACAAACAACGGCAACAACAAACTGTATGTTGTAACCAGCGAAGACTCGCCCAACACAATGAACGAAATAGGACGCCTGCGCGAACTGTCGTTTCGTACTGCCGGCGGCGGCACAGGAAAAAGTCTTGACATCGACGAATTTGACATTCAAAAAAATCCTTACAAACAGTTGATTGTGTGGAATCCGCGCGACAGAGAAATTGTTGGCGGATACCGTTATATCCTGTGCGACAGCAGTCATATTGACGAACTTGCTACTGCCGAACTTTTTATTTTTACACAAAAATTTATCGACAAGTACATGCCCAAAACTATTGAACTCGGACGTTCGTTTGTACAGCCAAAATACCAAAACAACGTTTATGCGCTTGACAATTTGTGGGATGGACTTGGCGCTCTGGTTGTCAAATATCCTGAAATAAATTATTTTTTCGGAAAAGTTACAATGTACGTTTCGTATAACGTTTCGGCACGCAATATTTTGCTTTATTTCCTGCGTAAATATTTTCAGGATAACGAAGAACTGGTTTTGCCCATTCATCCCTTGCTCACCTACGCCCGCAACAATGAAATGGAACAGATTTTTACAGGCAAAAACTATAAAGATGATTATAAAAATCTGGTGAGAAAGATTCGCGAAATGGGCGAACATATTCCGCCGCTTATCAATTCGTACATGAAACTTTCGCCATCGATGAAAGTATTCGGAACGGCAATAAATTCGGACTTTGGCGGTGTTGAAGAAACAGGAATACTGATAAAAATAAGCGATATTTACAGCGAAAAACTTGAACGCTACATCGGACCTTTACGCAAACTTCGCCGAAGAATAAAATGGTTTAGAATAAGATAAGCGATTTTTTTGTTGCCGCATCCTGAAAAAAGCTGACATACTCAGATAAAAGCATCTTAAACGAAAATCAAGGTTTTCAAATCTAAAAATATGCATTTCGCGCGAGTTGCTGACGGTGTTTCAAGTCAGCGGCAGAGCTTCGCGCGAAAATCTCAGCGGTGATTGTGTTTCTACCGATATTCTGTCCCTGACGGGACATTTTTATTGACAATTGTTTACTTCTTCATCGCAAATATTTACGTCAACATTCAGGAAGTTCCACGAAAGATTTTGGACATCACCCGAAAGATTTTGGACATTACCCGAAAGATTTTGGACATTACCCGAAATATTCGGGACATTACCCAAAACATTTTGGACATTACCCGAAATATTCGGGACATTACCCAAGACATTCGGGACATTACCCGAAATATTCGGGACATTACCCGAAAGATTTTGGACATTACCCGAAACATTCGGGACATTACCCAAAACATTCGGGACGTTCCGCAAAATATTTTGGATATACAGCACGAAAAATGTTAAATAATTAACAATTAAGTAAGTAAGCTGGCTGTTCTGAAAAAAATATTACTGATAAATATTATGTTTTCAATTTTTTTTTATACATTTACACAATTTTTTATTAAAGACACGTATAAATTTACTGTTATGTTTTTTGGGGAAAACTCTGTAAATAAATATATTAACTGCGCTACATTGAACAAAGATAAATATTGAATCATTTATAATATCTTTAAATATCGGTGTTAGTTTGGCTAATAAATATGTTAAATTTTGAAGAAAATAATATTGAATTTTTAGATATGTCAATGTAATAAATAGAAAAAATGAAATAATATTAATTTGGTGAATATCAATACATAAAATAAAAAATATGAAAAAAACAATGATTATGGTGTTAATGATGTTTTCAATAATATCATTTGCACAAGAAAAAACTTATCAATTAAAGCAAATACCAAAAAGCAAAGGTGGTATGTGGGGAGCAATTTCATTTAAAGGACAAATTATATTCGTTGATAATAAGGCAAATATAATCAAAAACAATGCTTTCGATTCGAATCCGGTTATTCCCGACAAAAATAATGCGGAATTAGAATTGCCTGCATTTGAAAAATATGACAACATAGGTTCGCCATTCATTAGTGAAGATGGAAAAGAATTTTATGTTACAGTATCAGGAACTGTAGCGTCAAAAGCAAAAAAAAGAATATTTAAAGCGGGTACGGCTTTATACACGTTACAAATACTTGTATGCACAAGAGGCGCGAATGGAGAATGGACAGAACCTGTACCGTTTCAGCACAATGGAAATAATTTTTCAAATGGCGATCCGTGTTTATCGCCTGACGGAACGTATTTATATTTTGCATCAAACAGAGAAGGCGGCGCAGGCGGAACAGATATTTACCGCAGCAAACGCAACAGTGACGGTACTTGGGGCGAACCTCAAAATTTAAACGAAATCAATACAGGCGGCAACGAAAGATTTCCGCGATTTGATAAAAAAGGTAATCTTTATTTCTCGTCAACCACAGGAAGCATGGGCGGATTAGATTTATTTGTCTGCAAACTCAATGGCAATACTTTTGAAAAACCAATTCGTATGTACTATCCATTTAATACGGAAGGTGATGATTTTGCAATATCATTTACAAATGATGATACAGGATATTTATCTTCGAACCGTAGCGGAACAGACCATATTTACTCGTTTGAACCAATAAAACCGCAAATAATTTACGATACAGTAAAAATAATAGAAACGCCAAAACAGGAGCCGACTGTCAGTCCCGATATAGTGTTGGAAGAAATGCTCAAAAGCGGTAAAATGAAACACGTTTATTTTGGTTTCGACAAATATAACATACGCGATAAAGAAATACCGGCGCTTATAGAACTTATAATATTTATGCGACAATATCCTACGGTAGTATTGGAATTGCCGTCATATACCGATTGTCGAGGAAGCGATTCGTACAATATGAAATTGTCGCGCAAAAGAGGCGAAGCCGTTAAAGACTATTTGGTGAAATTAGGCAATATAGATGCAAGCCGTATAGTAGTCAAAGAATATGGATATGCAAATCCAGTATATGATTGCGACTGCTCGAAATCAAGATGCGACGACACGAAATTTGAAGCAAACAGACGTGTAGAATACAAAGTTTTGAAATATTAAAACAAAAATTTGAAGTGATATTTTAATAATTTGATTTGTTACACCGGTTCATTGCTGAATAATTGATTGCTTTTTAACCTGTAAGTTTTGATTATTGTCAATGAAAATCCGTCAGGGACAGTCATCATTCTCAAATCGTTTAGATAAAACATTTATCTTTGAAACATACTTTTAGAGGAATAAATAGCTGTTTGTTAACAAATAATTTATGCTATTTTCAAGGAGCAATTATGCAAGAAATTTTCTCTTTTTTCATAAAATCATAATTTTAATTTGAATTGTGCCATTACAGGATTATGATCGGAATTTGCAAACTGTAAATCAATAACTTCAATATTTACACATTCAACATTCGGCGATGCAAGAAAAAAATCAATAGTTGTAGTTAAACTGTTTTCTGCATTATAGGCTTTGTCTAAATAACGATTTGTTGGAATATCGCCGACAAACCAATGCCAATCGCTTGAAAATAAATCATAAGGAATTTTGGTCGCTGTAAAATTTTTTACTGTTTTTACATCATCGCTGCACGATGGCGGAATTTGATTCCAATCGCCGCCGACTATTACATAATTTCCTTTGCTGTACTCGGCATTCACAAACTGCTTCAAAAAACGAATTTCTTCAATACGCTGTTCTCCGCTGTCGAATGCAGAATTGTGTGTATTTATAATCAAAAGTTGTTTGCCGTTTTTCAAATTATAGCGAGCCGCAATAAAACATCTGTCGTACAAAAATGCGCGTGAAGGCAATTTCATCGTATTTGGATAAGCAAAATGTTTGAGTTCGCAAACTTTGTTTTTCGTGCAAAAAACCAGACTCGACAATACTTTTCCTGTTGGATTTGTAATCGGTATCGGAACAAACGACACTTTGTAATTTATGCTGTAATACGCATAGAACGAAGGTAGAGCCGCTTTTATTTCATAAAATTCGTTGATGTTGTACGAGCGTTTAGAGTCGATGTCAACTTCCTGTAATAATATAAAATCGACCGTATCGCTGTTTTTGATGAAATCGCAGATTTTTTGCAGATTTTCGCAGGTTTTTTCTTTGCTTTGCCGTGATTGATTTCCGCCTTCGTAGAAAAAATCCATTGATGCATCCAAACCTGCATAACCAATATTCCACGTCAAAATATTAAACGTATCATCAGTTAAAATTTCGCAGTCGTTTTGAGCAATAATTTGTTCTTTTGGAGATTTGAAATCCATAAAAAACAAAATCACAAAAAATATTACGAATAATAGTATTATGATTGATACACAAATTAATATGCGGCGTAAAAATTTCATTTGCAATTATTTTGTTGCAAAAATACAAAAAAGAAGTTGATTTTTCGTATATCGTCGATAAATTATAACTTTGTAAATATTTTTAAATTAATGAAAATAGTTATTGACGATAAAATTCCTTTTATAAATGGTGTTTTTGAGCCGTTTGCAGATGTTGTTTATAAAGCCGGATCCGAAATTTCGCGCATTGATTTGCTTGATGCCGAAGCGCTTGTTACTCGGACGCGGACAATTTGCGATGCGAAAATTCTCAAAGGTACAAAGGTAAAATTAATTGCTTCGGCAACTATTGGCTTCGATCATATTGACACCGATTTTTGCAGTAGAAATAATATTGCGTGGGCAAATGCCGATGGCTGTAATTCGTCGGCAGTTGCGCAATACGTGCTGGCTGCACTTTTGCAAATTTCGCAGCAATGCAATATAAATCTCGATAAAATGACAATTGGAATTATCGGTGTCGGCAATGTCGGTAAAAAAGTCGAAACTATATGTAGAACTTTGGGAATGAATGTTTTGCTTTGCGATGCGCCTCGCAAAAAAAACGAAAAAAATATGTCGTTTGCAGATATTGACAAAGTTGCCGAAAATGCTGATATTATTAGCTTGCATCTTCCTCTTAATCAAGTCGGAGAATATAAAACTTATCATCTTTTTAATGACAAAATGTTTGAAATGCTGAAAGCAAAAATCTTGATAAACACTTCACGCGGCGAAATTGTTGAAACAAATGCATTGAACTCGGCAATAAAAAACAGAAAAATTGCTTTTACAGTCGTTGATGTTTGGGAAAACGAACCGAAAATAAACAAAATTTTACTTTCGCTTGTTAACCTTGCAACTCCTCACATTGCAGGATATTCGTTAGAAGGAAAAGCCGCAGGAACAACGATGGCTGTGCAGGCGATTTCTAAATTCTTCAATCTCGGATTGGAAAATTGGCAAGTTAAAAATCTTCCCGAAGTTGAGCAGAAAATTATTGTTGATTGTTGCGATAAATCAGTTATAAATGTTTTACAGGATATTATAAAATCGGTTTACAATATAATGTTAGATAATGATTTACTGAAACAGAATGTTGATGATTTTGAAGAGTTACGTTCAAATTATCGGTTGCGGCGCGAATTTGCATCTTACAAAATCTTTGCAAAAAATCTAACCGATGAACAAAAGAAGATATTAAATTTGCTTGATTTTAACTTAATAGAAAGTTAACCTGTTGCTCCTTACAATAAAATACTTATTGATAGTGAAAATGTTGATTTGCTTGTTTGTAATTTCGAGATTGTCGAGAAATCTGTTGCAGTTTGGCTGCGCCGAACTTAGATTCCTCACTGCGTTCGGAATGTCGTTCTTAATTGTTTTTCTCTTAATTGCTTATCTGTTTTTTTAACCGCAAAAGTTGCAAAGTTTCTCGCGAAGAACGCTAATTGCTTTGCGAACTCTGTGTTTCACATTAATCATTTTATTGTCTGAACTGTATTTTTTAAAAATTTTATTCTGAAAATTTTCATTTATACATAATGGTAAGTTATATTTTTTTACTACTTTTGAACTTTCTTAAATTAATTTTACAAACTTATAAAACCGAATTGTATAATGGAAAAAATAATTTCATGTTTCATTCCTGTAAAGGAAAACGAAGATTTTGTAACAACAGTAAATCAACTGTTAAGCGCAGACGTAGTTGAAAAAATATTTTTAATGTCTGCCGAAAAGCCAGATATCATTCCCGAAAATTGCGAATGGCTCGAATGTAAAAATTTTTATTCGACAGGCGCAATACAATCTATAGGCGACAATGCAAACAATCCCTATACTTTGATTTATACAAAAACATCTCCGCTTCAATTGGGAGCGTATTCTCTCGAACGTTTTGTCAATTTGATTGACGATACCGAAGCGGGTATGATTTATTCCGATTATTACGAAAAGAAAAACGGCGAACTTTACGCTCATCCTGTTATCGATTATCAAACAGGAAGTTTACGCGATGATTTCAATTTTGGCTCTGTGCTGTTTTACAGAACAGAAGCATTGAAAAACGGAATAGCAAAATTTTCGCATGAGTTTAATTTCGCCGCATTTTACGATTTACGCCTGAAGGTTTCGCAAACTTATTCGCTGTTCCGTATTCCCGAATTTCTTTATACCGAAATCGAACTCGACACGCGAAAATCGGGCGAAAAACAGTTTGACTATGTAGATCCGAAAAATCGCGAAGTTCAAATAGAAATGGAAAAGGCATGTACTCAACATCTTAAAGAAATAGACGGATATTTAAAACCTGAATTTGAAAAAATAACATTCGACGAAGGCAAATTTGAATTTGAAGCAAGCGTTGTCATTCCTGTACGCAACAGAGTAAGAACAATTGAAGATGCTATAAAATCAATATTGATGCAAAAAACGAAATTCAAATTTAACTTGATAATTGTCGATAACCATTCTACGGATGGAACAAGTGAAATAATAAAAAAATATGCAGCAAAAAGCGATTTGATTGTCCATATCGTTACTGAGCGCAAAGATTTGGGCATAGGTGGCTGCTGGACTGCTGCAATAATGGACGAGCGTTGCGGACGTTTTGCAGTACAACTCGACAGCGACGATTTATATATTGATGAAAATACTTTGCAAAAAGTAGTAGATGCTTTCTACGAACAGCAATGTGCAATGGTTGTTGGAACATATAAAATAGTAAATATCGATTTGGAAACTATTCCGCCGGGAATAATAGATCATAAGGAATGGACTCCCGATAACGGTCGTAATAACGCATTGCGAATAAACGGACTGGGAGCGCCAAGAGCCTTCTACACGCCTGTATTGCGCAAAATAAAAGTTCCAAATGTAAGTTATGGCGAAGATTATGCCGTAGGATTGGCAATTTCGCGAAATTATCAGATAGGACGCATTTACGAGCCGCTTTACCTTTGTCGCCGCTGGGATGGAAACTCGGATGCCGCCGCCGATATTGTAAAACAAAACGCTTATAATACATATAAAGACAGAATACGCAGCATAGAACTTTTAGCGCGAATGGCAAAAAATAAAAATAGCAAAACCCGATAATCAATAATATCATGAAAAAACTGTTAATAGCGCTGTCCGCAATATTTGTTTACGGAACAGTGCAGGCTCAAACCGATGATGTGAAATATGGCGAAAACGACAAATTCGTATTCAATTCGTTAATAAAAAAAACATTATCCGAAAAAAGTCCCGATAACGAATATTCCAAACTTATTCCACAAGTCGGAAGATATTTTTTAGGACTGCCTTATGTTGCTCATACTCTTGAATGTGAGAATGAAGTTTTGACAATAAATTTTCTCGAATTGGATTGTACTACTTTTCTCGAAAACGTTGTCGTTATTGCAACGCTTGCGAAAAATTCTAAAACCGATTTTGATGACTACATACAACAGTTAAAAAAATTTCGTTACCGAAACGGCAGTGTAGATGGATATGCTTCGCGTATTCATTATTTTTCCGATTGGATTGTAACAAACGAATCGCGAGGTTTTGTAAAAAATGTTACTATGGAAATCGGCGGAGAACCATATACGAAAACAATAAATTTTATGACTCAAAACCGCGAAAAATATCCGCGCCTTGCCGATGAACAAACTTTTGAGAAAATAAAACTGTCGGAAGACAATCTTAACAGTCATAACCATTATTACATACCAAAGTCAAAAGTTGCGGAAATAGAAAAAAACATACAAAACGGCGATTTGATTGCAATCACATCTGCTACCGAAGGACTTGATATTGCTCATGTTGGTGTGGCTGTCGAAAAAGACGGACGAATACATTTCATGCATGCGCCAATGTCGGGAAAACAGGTTACAATAAGCGACGAACCATTGCACGACTACCTTGCAAAACGAGAAAGCAACACAGGAATAATGATAGCAAGAGTGGTTTATTGATAATTGACTATCTATTCGTTCATTAAAAGGACATAAATTATTTATGAATAGATAATTATGAGTGAAAATTAAATACGAAATTGCAGGGTTTTACATATATTTTGTTAAAACCCTGCAAATATTTTTAAAATATTATTTCAAAATTATTAAACAGATAATTGTCAATTGAAAATGTCCCTAACGGGACAGCAAACATCATAAAACCTAACAGGTTTCAAAAACCTGTTAGGTTTAAAAACTTCTTATAATTCACTATTCATTAATTCATTATCAGCGATTTACTCCTATAACTATCAATTCGGTGCGACGATTGAGTTGATGACAAAGTTCAAATTTCTCTTCATCGTCTTTGAATGTGTTTATATATTTATCATCAAGTTTTCGTCCTACGGACAAGAACGGATACTTTTCGGCAGTTTCTTTGTCAACAATTTTTGGTTGATGTTTTCCATAGCCGGCGGCAATCATTCTGTTTTCATCTATTCCTTCGTCTATCATATAATCGACAACAGCCTGAGCGCGTTGTTGCGACAAATCGTCGTTTACGCGGTCGGTGCCTCGACTGTCGGTATGTGCGGCAAGTTCGATAACTATTGCAGGATTGTCGCGCATTATTTCAACCAATTTGTCGAGCGCATCTTTTGACTGTGGATTCAAATCGGCTTTGGCATATTCGTAAAATATATTCGGAATTTCTATCGGCTTATCTGTCGGCGTCAGATAAAGCGTATCGGCAAATACGTATGAATCTTCGTAGCCGACTGTACTAAGCCGTGATTTTTGGTTCAAATGTTTATCGGATGATGCGATGCAAAGATAATCGGTATTTGCCGTCAATTTAAATCTGTATGTTCCATCTTTTTCGGTTTTCCTGATAAGCGTAGAGCCGTTGTTGCCTATAATTTTGACATCGCCTGCAAGCGGAGTTTTTGTTTTTGCATCGCAAATAATTCCTTCTACATAATATTCTATAACAGGAACATTGACATAGAAATGATAAATATCGTCTCCGCCTTTTCCGCCCGTGCGGTTTGATGTGAAATATCCATTATCGGTTTCTCCTTCAAAAATCATTCCGAAATCATCGTAATTACTGTTGAACGGTTCGCCCATATTTTCTACTGTCCAACTGCCGTCGTCGGCTTGTACGGCTTTGTAAATGTCGAGTCCGCCAAGTCCTACATGTCCTGTTGATGAAAAATAAAATTCATTTTCGAATCGACAGTAAGGAAACATTTCGTCGCCTTTTGTATTTATTTTTTCGCCGAGATTTATTGGTTGATCCCATGTATCGCTTTTGCTTGTTCGCGTTGATTTCCATATATCGTGTCCGCCGAAGCCGCCCGGCATGTCCGACACAAAATACAAAGTCAGTTCATCAGGCGAAACAGAAGGCTGTCCGACATTTACACTGTCGGCAATGAGATTTACAATCTCGGGAGCGCTCCAATTGTAATTATTATCGCGATTTGCAGTGTATATGCTGCTGCCCGCCAAATCTTCGTAACGTCCCTGTGTTTTTGTAAAATATAAGGTTGTGTATGAACTGTTGAACGAGCAGGCGCCTTCTTCTTCTTTTTTGGTGCTTAAATCTTCAACTTTCATTGTTTTGTTCCATTCGCCGTTTTTGCCAAGTTGAGTTTGATAAATATTGCTTACATATTCGCCTGTAACATCGTGCCGTTTTCTGTCTTTTCTTCCCGACTGACGCGACGATGTAAAAAATATGGTTTCATAATCGTTTGTAGCAAATATCGGACAGAAATCGTTAGAAACAGAGTTTGCAATAGCAAAATTTTCTACGATATATTCTTTTTGTGATGTAACATCATGCTCGCGTGCAAATTTTATTGTTTCTCTCATATTTTCAATACGAATATCTTCCGGATGTTGACGTGCAAATATTTCGAGAGTTTGTTCGGCTTCTGCGTATTTTCTGTTTTTCACCAGAACTTCGGTAAATTTATATAAGGCATCTTTAATATTATCGCCTCGCCGCACCAAGCGTCCGTACGTCTGTTCGGCTGATGCGTTTTGATTTAAAATTCTGAAACATTCGCCAAGATTGTAATTTGCAAGCACCTGCTCGCGCCGACTAATCTTGGGAATAGCCTTTCTGTATTGCTTTATTGCTTTGGAATAAGCACCGCTTTCAAAAGTTTTATTTGCTTTACGCAACAAGTGTTTTCCGCTGTTGCAACCCGATAACAATGCAATGGCTGTTATCACGATAATTGTTGATTTTATAATCTTCATAATACTGTTTTATACAAAAGTAAAATGTAAAATTAATACTTTCTTGCGTTTTAAGTGTTAAATTTTTGCATTTACATGTTTAATTATTTTAATAAACCTTGTTTTACAATAAGATGCAATATTTTAAAAATTATTTTTAGTGTAGATAATTACATTATATTGCGCTCGCTATAAATTTATGAACAGTCATTAGTCGGTTTTTTCGTCATTCCGAACAAAAAAAAGAGGCTCAAAAAGCCTCTTCTTTTACAATCAAATCACAAATTATTATTTTTTGTGAGGTAATTTAACCGATAGCATGATTTCGTGCGTGCCGCCCAAATCGGCTGACGATTTGATGTAATGATCGTAAGCATATCCTACGCGAAACAGGTTAAACTCAAAGCCTGCCATAAACGCCAACGCTACATCGTAGCGATAAGCTGCGCCTGCCCAGAA
>JAISYZ010000024.1 GCA_031269545.1 Prevotellaceae bacterium | reverse complement strand
TCCGTCCTGTTTTGCGATAAAATCCAATCCGTAACAGCTTTATTTTCATTCTTAATCCTCGCTCCAACAATATATTGATAGCCGTTTTGTTCCAATTCAGCGATAGTTGCTTTGTTCAGCAAGCCCGAATCGGCAACGATTATAAAGTCCTTCAAATCAATTTTTTTTACAAAATATTTTACCACAGGCAACATCGTATCTCCTTCATCAAAATACGATTTCAGATAATCCACAGTCCATTTTGCTCGGCAATCCACTTTTTGCCCTGTTGAAACAGTTCTTCAATCTCTTGAGTATCAGAACTTGTTCCAAATGTTTTCAAATAATGAACTTTGCCGCGCTTTTTCTCAACGACAACGACACTTATGCTTCTCCTGACCTATTGTTTTTTTTGCGTACATACATACTGCAAAATTAGAAAATTTTTCTTTGCGACACCCAAAATAGTGTCGCAAATTTTGTAAAATATTGATATACATGCTTTTATATAATAATGCTAAATAAAGTGTCAAAGTCAGGACAAGACGCAGTACGACAAGCAGTCCGCAAAAAAATCCATCGGGGAAAATTGAAAATAAAAGCAAGACAACACAGGAAAACGGAACACGAAGGCAATCAACACAAAACTCCGAAACAAAACGGCAATCTTCAAGTTCGTCATCTACATCAAATTCTTCATCAAGTTCTTCAACAAGACGCAGGTAAACAAATTACACAGGCTTACGCACATGTACGAAGACTGTCTCGAACTGGATTATTCGGATACAATTTTGAAATTTTACGGTTTACGAAAAGACGTTTACAGGCACAAACGAATGCTCGAAGAATTTGCACAAAAAACACAAACGAAAGATTGATATAAGAGTTGATTTATCAAAGAATGAGGCTGCCCGAAAATATGGCAGCCTCATCGTTTTTATTAAAAATGTCTGTGTTAATAATTGTTTTGTTCGGCTAATTTGTTGTAATTAGTCTCTCTCGATGGAATAAACCAAGTCCATTTGTTTTTTTCATTAGGTTCAAACGAAACGGCAAGGCTCGAAATAAAACTGCCTCCGTTGGCAAATGATTTTCGCGCCATAGGATCTCCCCATCGTTTTACGTCAAACCAGTCGAAACCTTCGCCCCATAATTCGAGTCCTCTGTATGTTTTGATTTCGTTGAGCAAATCTGCGCCTGTTTTTGTACAAGTATAATTACTGTCGCGTCCGCTGTTTTTATTCAATTCTATCAAAGCATTCTGAGCGCCGCTGGGATTGTTTTGGAAATACTTTGCTTCGGCTTCAAGCAAATACATTTCAGATGAACGAAATATATTCATGTGTCCTACTCCGGGCTGGTCGTTACATTTAATTTTGAATTGCATGTATGCATAAATAGCAGCAGAAGGATCCGTCCCTTTTGCACGTGCAGCAGCAACTACTGCTGGCGCATCTGCAATTGTATATTGCCCTGTAGAAGTATTATATTGTTCCGTGTAATCAGCGGGATTGAGAAATAAACTTTTTCTAATATCCGTATCTGGAATTTTATCAAACAGTTCTTTGCTTATGCATTTTGGATATGTTCTCACTGCGCTTGCTGAAGAATTATATGCAATATAAGCAAAATATGAATAATAATAAAGCGTTTCATCGGATGATCCCCATACGCTCCATATCCATTCAGGGTTAGGATTACTGAAGCCTGCTTTATAATCGCTTACGTTCATCAATGAATATCCGTTTCGTGCTTTTATCGCCATTTGTTCGGCTTTGGGATAATCCTGACGGTTTATAGCGGCGCGTGCATAAACAGCATAAGCAACTTCGATATCCATTACGTAATTCAGACTGTTGTCCCTGTGTATGCCCGATTCTGTAAATAGTGCAATTGCTTCGTCCAAGTCATCGTATATTTTTTTATATGTATCTGCAAGCGTAGACCGGATCATTTCACCATCGCTTGCATCTGTTCTCAGGATTAATCCCAAAGAAGCGCCGTTATTAGAATCAGACCAGCGCAAACAATAAAGTTGAGCAAGCATCATAAAAGAATATGATCTGTACGACAAAGCCTGCGCCTTGATATATTGTTTCTCGCTGTCGGGTCCTGATGCTTTGTCTATATTAAGAATAATAGTGTTTGCATTTCCTATGATGCGATAATAATAATACCATGGATAATAAGTGTAAATCGCATCCAAATTACGAAAATAATCGCTATTTGTAATTGGCGCCCATCCCGGCAAATTTACCGTAAAATGTGCGCCAGGATAATTGCCGTAGTACATTTTTATAGTTCCTTCTCCGTTGAAACCTTGTGATGAAAGATATTGAATAGACATCAAATTTGCCAGTCCGTTTATTGCTAATTTGGCTTCGGATGTGGTTTTGAATATGGTTTCGGTACTTGTAGCACTGCTTGGCTCCGTATTAAGATAATCTTGACTGCAACTCATTACAATCAAAGATATAATAATCATGCTTGTGGTTAATATTTTTCTTTTCATAACAATTTATATTTAATTTATTAAAATTTAACATTGATTCCTGCGCTTATCGTGCGATTGTAATTCATAATATTTTCCGTAATTCCATCTAAATATTGCTGCGGATTTAGTCCTTTCATAGAGGTAATCGTATATAAGTTTTCGGCAGAAAGACTCACGGTTACTTCCGATATATCCAAACTTCTGAGCCATGCTTTGGGCAATCTGTATGAAATATTTATGTTTCTGAAACTGAAATACGAAGCATCATGTAAAAAGTTTGAGGCTGTAGAAGTCATGTAATTATTCTGACGATACCAGTCAATTGCAGGTATTCCATTTTTATCCAGTCTATCGGGAGATATTTCCGTCATTCCTACAGGCACTCCGTTCCATGCTTTTAATGCATTTCTGTGTATGGCGTTAGGAGAACTTAAAACCGTCCTTAACGAATTATACGGTAAATCTAACATCTTACCGCCTAATGAATATGTGCAAAGCAATGAAACGCTGAAGTTTTTCCATGAAAGCGAAGTTCCTATACTGCCAAAGAAAGAAGGTAAAGACGTTCCCGACCAGTCTTTTTTGGCATAAGTGTAACTGTCTGCATAATCTATTCCATTTATTGTTGTAACTCTTGCATCGGGGATTTGTGATTTGCCATCCACAGGCGTAGAGCCGACATAATATTTTTCATCGTCTATGATATAAAGCGCATTTCCGTTCATTTGGTCAACTCCTGCAAACTGATATACCCAGAATGAATATCTTGAATGTCCTTCCATTATTTTTTGCGATCCGTTGATAATACCATCTTTTTTATTTTGTTCAGGAAGCGTTAATATTTTATTTTTTTGAAATGTTCCTGCAAAAGATGCATTCCAAACTAAATCCTGTTTTTTTATTATATCAAAATCAGCGCTTATTTCAAAACCGTGATTCAACATGTCGCCTATATTCTTTAATTGCGTAGATTCAGCCGATGATGTAGATGTAGCGCCTGCCGATAATGGATTGTAAACCTTAAATATCAAATCGTGAGACAGTTTGCGATAATATTCAAGTGTAAAGTTAAGGCGATTCAGCAATCGTCCTTCAAGAGCAACGCTTGTGGAATTGGTCGATTCCCATTTAATATTATTGGCTTCGTTTTGACTTTTATAAGCAGAGCCGAGATTTGCATTTTGATCTAATGCGTAAAGTCCCATATAAGCATATCTGGTTGCTCCTGCATCGTTGCCTACTTCGCCATATGATGCTCTTAATTTCAGTGTGTTAACAAACTCCAAAGACGACATAAACGGTTCTTTGTGTATAGACCAACTTGCTCCGAATGACCAGAAATTTCCCCAGCGATTATCGGGATGAAAACGCGACACGCCATCCGTGCGATACGACATTTCAGCATAATATTTTGTGTCATAATTATACCTGATTCTCGATAGATAACTTTCGCCTCGCAGATTATTGTCATAACCGTTTAGCCGTACCATTTCCGTGAAATTTATCAATTCGTATGTATTGGGAAATATTTCTTTTGATTTGTATAGGTCGGTGTAAACATAATTATTTGAATAATTTTCGTGTCCAACAAGAGCATCTACGTGATGTTTCGCAAAACTCTTGTCCCATGTTAACTGCTGCATTGCCGTATAATCCAAATATCTGTATATATATCTTCCTGCTCGTCCCTGATTTCCAGAACCATCTCCTATTATGGCATTGTTGTATGTGCGGTTTTCGCTGTTTCTGATGCTTGCATTTCCTTTCATAATAAAATGAAAATCGTTCAAGAATTTAATATCTGCATAAGCCGTAGTTCCTATCGTGCTTCTAATGGTTTGGTCTTTGTCCAAATCACGTTCCCATATTACATGACGGTTTAAATTTTGAGGACGCCCCAAGTCACTGCCTCTGTCATATATTCTGTCTCCGTTTGCATCCAACACAAAATCTCCATTTGCATCGTGCTGATAAATAGGGTAAATAGGCGACATATTACGCGCATAATATATGGGATTTACATAAGCCGTATTACTTTCACTGATACTATTGTATATCTGATAACTCCCGTTTGCAGATACTCCTATCTTCAGCCATTTTTTAGGCGAAAAGTTAATATTTACTCTTCCTGTGAAACGTTGATAATCTGCCCATTTAATGTTTGATTTTTCATCTAAAAATGATAAAGAAAAATAAAAATCGCTTTTATCCGTTGCTGCATCTCCGCTAATAGAATAATCTTGTCGAATCCCTGTGCGTTCAACAGATTTCCACCAGTCCAAATCTGTGTATTTGGGATTAACGTTTGCAATCAATTTACCATTGCCATCAAACAGTTCGTGGCTCGGCTTGTCGAATATATTATACTTTAAATAAGTAGGAACAAGGTTAGCCGTGGCGACAGGATTCGCCGTTGCAACGGTATATCTGTTTCCCGAACCATCTTTCATATCGGGATTTGATATTAAATAATTGCGATAACCAGTCCACATTATTTCCATAAATTCAGATGCATTGACAACCTCATATTCAGGAATTCCTCTTGTATATGCTCCAATAAATAAATTTGCACGTACCGATAAGGTTTTATTTCTTCCTTTCTTAGTGTTGATCAATATTACACCGTTAGCGGCGCGGCTTCCGTAGAGAGCAGCAGACGTTGCATCTTTAAGTATTGAGATATTTTCTATGTCCTGCGGATTTATATCTGTTTCATTACCTGACATGACAACACCATCAACAACATACAAAGGCGCACCATTATTGTCGCCGTTTACGGTAGAAATACCGCGAATTCGTATAGTAGGACTTGAACCGGGAGATCCGGAATTGTGAAACAATATACCGGTAACCTGTCCGTCAAGAGCGCTGGTAACGCTTGTTAATGCTCTCGTTTCAATATTACGAGCAGAAACAGTCGAAACCGCTCCCGTAATAGCCTCTTTCATCGATGTTCCATAAGCAACAACTATTGCTTCATCCAATGCCGTAGCGCTAACTTCTATGGTTACATCAATTACATTAGCATCGTTTACAGCAATTGATACTTCTTCGTAGCCAATTGCCGAAAATTGCAACGTCTGACCTTTAATAACCTGAATAGAATAGTTACCATTATCATCTGCTGCCACTCCTGTATTGGTTTCTTTTACCAACACCGTTGCACCGGGAATGCCTTGTTTGCTTTCCCCCCCAATTATTTTGCCTGTTACTGTTTTTGTTTGAGCAAATGCCGAAACTCCTACCAACAGGCAAACTGTAAAAATCATTAAATTCTTCTTCATAATAGTTCTGTTTTACAATAAAATTTTTGTCTTATAATTTATATTATAGGCGCAATTAAATAACAGTAAAACAACATGTTACGATTTGTTGTTTAACATACACTAACAAATGGCGAATTTGGAATGTGTTGTAAAATCTAAATATTTTTTAATACATTTGTCCTATAATATAAATTATAAGACAAAAAAAATTAAAATACAGGGTAATTTTTTTCGAGAAGTGTTAAAAAAACAATAGATAATTGACAATTTGCAAACAGATAAATAAAAATGTTTTACAAAATTAATAGAAGATAACTACATGACAAAAATTATTGTTAATCCTTATAACTGTCTGAATATTGACAACATATAACAATTTTAGTTAGAAAAGACCTTGATATTTCGTACCTTTACAGTTTAATATTCAAATAATTATAAAGATAATGAAAAATTTAATATCAATCGTTATTTGTTTAATAAAAATAAATTGATTTCGAATGTATTTTTGCAATATTTTCATTTAATTTTGTGAAATTTAATGATTAATATCATCTATATGATAAAATAAACAATATTGTAGAATTTAATAATAAAAAATTATGAAAAATAAACTATTAAAAACTGTCATGTTTTTGGCTCTCGCAACGATAGCCATTGCAAACGTAAATGCTCAAACCATTACCGTAAAAGGTAAAATAACGGATGCTAACGATGGTACGGCGATAAGTTACTGCGCCGTATCTGTTGAAGGAACTGCCAACATAACATATTCTGACAATGACGGAAACTATTCAATTTCGGTGGGAAAAGGCAAAATACTTGTTTTTGCGTTTCTTGGTTACGAAACGCAAAAAATAAAAGCGGAAAAAGAAATTATAAATGTTGCTTTAATTCCCGAAAGCGCAGAACTTGAAGAATCAATAATAACCACGTTTCCTCAATCTCGCAAATCGGTGGTATCGGATGCATTGTATATTACTGAAAACAAAAGTATAAACTTAGCACAGAGATTTGTACTGCAAGAAGAAAATACGGAAGAATACAATTCGGTTTCGGAGAACAGATTTAAGTCTGCCGACGATAATCCTCTATCAACTTTTTCGATCGACGTAGATGTTGCATCGTACAGCAACATGCGGCGTTTTATAAATCAGGGACAGACGCCTCCTCGAGATGCTGTCCGCACTGAAGAATTGATAAATTATTTTTCTTACAACTATTCGAAACCCACAGGCAACGATCCTGTGAAAATATCGGCAGAAGTTGGAGAATGTCCATGGAATGTCAAACACAGACTGGTTCGCATAGGCATTAAGGCAAAAGAAATGTCAGACGAAAATCTGCCTGCATCCAACCTTGTTTTTCTGATAGATGTTTCGGGTTCGATGGAAGGCGCAAATCGCTTGGGGCTTGTCAAATCGTCTCTTAAACTGCTGATAAACAATCTGCGCGAACGCGACCGTGTTGCTATTGTCGTTTATGCAGGCTCGGCAGGCGAAGTGTTGCCATCAACTTCGGGAAATGACAAACAGAAAATCCGCGAAGCATTGGACAAACTTAGCGCAGGCGGTTCGACGGCAGGAGGCGCAGGAATTAAACTTGCGTATAAAATTGCTCAAAAGAATTTTATAAAAAATGGAAACAATCGAATTATTTTGTGTACGGATGGCGATTTCAACGTTGGAGTTTCTTCTGTCAAAGAACTTGAAAATCTTATAGAAAACGAACGCAAATCGGGCGTATTTCTTACAGTTTTGGGATATGGAATGGGAAATTATAAAGACAACAAAATGCAAACATTAGCCGAAAAAGGAAACGGAAATCACGCTTACATTGACAATCTTCAAGAAGCCAATAAAGTGCTGGTGAGCGAGTTCGGCGGAACAATATACACTGTGGCAAAAGACGTAAAACTGCAAATCGAATTTAATCCCGAACACGTGCAGGCTTATCGTCTTATAGGTTACGAAAGTCGATTGTTGAAAGATGAAGATTTTAACGATGACACAAAAGATGCAGGAGAAATGGGCGCAGGACATAACGTTACCGCATTTTACGAAATTGTTCCCGCAGGAATTGAATTTACAGGCGCAGGAAGCATCGATCCTTTGAAATATCAGAAAACCGATAAAAAGAAAAGCAAACCCGAATATACAGGTTCAAAAGAACTGCTTACAGTTAAATTGAGATACAAAGATCCTGATGGCAACACAAGCAGAAAGATAGAACTTCCCGTTATCGACAACAAAACAAACAGCGTATCTTCCGATTTTCGTTTTGCATCGGCTGTTGCAATGCTGGGGCAACTTTTAATAAATTCCGAATTTAAAGGCGATTCAAATTATGAAAAAGTAATATCTATCGCAAAAACGGCTTTAGACAATGATGAACATGGATATCGAAGAGAATTTGTCCGCTTGGCAGAAACGCTGAAAGGCATGACAGAATAGCAGTTAGTCGCTCCTCAAAAAGGACATAAAATATTTATTCATAAGTAGTCGCTCCTTAACAAGTAAAATTTACAGATACAAAAAATTAATAAACAGACATTTTACAGGGTTTTAACAATCAGACAAATTGCAATGACAAACATAAAAAACAAAGGGCGAAAAATCTTCGCCCTTACGTTATTAATTATTAATTGTTAATTATTTAATCATTATTTTACAAATATGGATCTTGCCCCTGCATCGTTTGTTCCATCGGTAAGCGCGGTAGCCACACCGTTTTTCCATACTTTGGCTACAAAGTAGTTTCCATTACGTTCGTATCCTGCAACATATACATCGCTGCCCGACACGAAAACCGAATATGCCAAAGCATTGTTGATACCGTCTGTAAGCGCAGTTGCCACACCGTTTTTCCATACTTTGGCTACATCTTTGTTGCCGTTAGATTCGTATCCTGCAACATATACATCGCTGCCCAATACGAAAACCGAGCGTGCATCTGCATAGTTTGTCCCATCTGTAAGCGCAGTTGCCACACCGTTTTTCCATACTTTGGCTACATAGTTGGTTACACTATATTCGTATCCTGCAACATAAACATCATCGCCCGATACGTAAACGGAATTTGCATATGCAGTGTGTGTTCCATCTGTAAGCGCAGTTGCCAGACCGTTTTTCCATACTTTAGCTACATTTTTGTTTCCACTATCTTCGCGTCCTGCAACATATACATCGCTGCCCGACACGTAAACCGAATATGCAAGTGCATCGTTTGTTCCATCGGTAAGCGCGGTTGCCAGACCGTTTTTCCATACTTTGGCTACAGACTTGTTTCCATTATCTTCGTATCCTGCCGCATATACATCGCTGCCCGATACGTAAACGGAATATGCATATGCAGAGTTTGTTCCATCGGTAAGCGCAGTAGCAGCGCCGTTCTTCCATACTTTGGCTACAAAGTAGTTTCCATTACGTTCGTATCCTGCAACATATACATCAGGCGTTAGCACCGTTACCGCGCAGGTAGCCTTTTTGCCGTTGGCAGAAGTAGCGGTAATGGTTGCCGTGCCGACTGCTACAGCCGTTACCGTGCCGTTGGCAACAGTTGCTATCGAAGTGGCGTTGCTTGTCCATGTTACGGTTTTGTCGGCTGCATTGTCGGGAGTTACCGTTGCTGTCAGCGTTTCGTTTTCACCAACAACAAGTGAGAGTGTTGTTTTGTTTAGCGTAACACCTGTAGCCTGTGCGGGAGCGGGATCGTCTTTGCCGCACGAGGCAGCTACTGCGGCAATTGCTGCTACCAGCAGCATGTTTGCCATGAATTTTGTTACTTTTTTTGTCATACTTTTTTTAAAATTTAAAAATTTGTTTATTAATTATTATTTTTTTGTTTTTTGTTTGTTCGTCATTGCGAGGGCGTTAGCCCGAAGCAACCGAAGCTCGGCGCAGCCAATCCATTTTGTTTATTTTTCTTTTCCTAAACCTGACAGGGTTTCCGAAACCTGTCAGGTTATTATTCATTATTCATTATTAATTATTCTACGGAATAATCGCCGAAACGATTTCGCTCCAAGGACCTTTTTCGCCGCGCGTGTTTTCCCAGCAGAGGCAGAAGTAAGCCATACGTCCGCGCTCGTGTCCCTGAAATTCGAGAGTAAAGGGCGTATGCGTATCAAACGCCGAATGTATCAACTCTTCCACGTCAACGACAGGCGTGTCGCTTATCGTCCAGCGTATTTCGGCGCCGTGCTGTCCGGCTGGTTTTGCTTTCGA
>JAISYZ010000003.1 GCA_031269545.1 Prevotellaceae bacterium | reverse complement strand
GCCCTGATGTTACAAGTAATGCCCGCAAAGGTATTCTTGAATCTGATTTTTTGCTGCTTGACAGAATTGATGTTTTGTATGATAATATTGATACTTTGCGGCAGTATTATTTTGGGTATAAAAAGGGGGCATTTGGAAAAACATTATTAAAGAATGTTTTAGATGTTGACAGTTTGTTTCGTACAGGTTTAGATTACAATGAATATATAAACAAAGACGTTTTTAACCGCAATAAAGTAAGTACTAACGGCATGGAAAGCGACCAGGCAGATGAATATTACTCAATAAAATACAGTTTTGATTATTTTGAAGAGGAGACGTTGGAATATGCAAGTTCTGCTATAATAAATGCAGGAAATGACAATTATATGGATTTTGAATCGTCTCCAAGTAGCGGCATTACCAATCCTCGCGGTGCATTGGGTGGCAGCAGTTCCAAGCCGTGGAATACAGGTGCGGCATTTTGTGCTGGCTTTGGTTATGACGGTTGGTGGAAACTGATAACCGCAGGCGGAAACTATACTTACAACAGCGACAAAAATAAAAGTTATCTTACAATGGCAGACCTTAATGGAGATGGTTATCCTGACAAATTATTCAAAGACAACTACGGAAATATCCAATACCGTTTGCAGCAAATAGACGATAACGGCAATAGTTCGTTTGAAACAGAAGCGCATACTATAACAAATATCAGTGATTTTAATTTATCAAAATCACACTCAAATAATTTTGGATTTGAAGTGCAATTCGGAGTTACGGCAGGCTTTGACTGGTCTACTTCGCATAGTAATACATATCTTTTTCTATCAGATGCCGACGGCGATGGGCTTGTTGATATTATTGACGGAGAAACCAACAAAGTTTTTTACAATCGTTTAGATGCTTTCGGCAAACCAACCTTTACTGATTATTCAAAAGAAGATACCATTTGGATTAATACCGCCTCGTGCGATTCGTCTTTTATTCTTAATGACGGAGAGGTTGATGAGGAAATTTTCAGATATAGTTTTATAGATTCGATTGTTTCTGACAGTTGTCAAAAATATTTTGTAACAGAGATAATTCCAATAGAAGAATGTGAGTTATGCCAAAATGTTTTTGATACTGTTTGGGTAAGATATGACGGCAAAAACGGCTTTATAACTATCATTAAAACAGGAGAGGAGTATTATTACGACGAAAAAGAAGGCTGTTATATAAGCAAAAAAGATCCAAAAAATAAAATATGTGTCTTATACGAAACTCCCAACGGATATTATACTTTGGTTGAAATACCGATAGACGAGCGTTATCACAATCAACATCATACAAGGCTTGTGGAAAAAGAGGATTGTATTCACAATGTGACATATTTTGAAAGGTCAGATGTGCCTTTTTATGCGCCTGATATTCAGGCAGTAAGAGCGTGGATTGCGCCATATTCGGGACAAATAAATATTTCCGGGACAGCGCAATTAACGCAAAATCTACATCAATACCGCTACAAATACAGGATTTTTGACGGAGTAAGATTGAGCATACAAAAGCGCAATGATATTTCAAATGTTTTCAAAAAAGAGTTGCATTTGACAAAAGCCGACAGCATTAATAATCCGACTGTTTTAATGGACACCGTTATTAATGTCAATGCTGGCGACATTATCTATTTTTGGGTAGAATCTAAGAGCAAGCACGATTTAGACGTTGTAGAATGGAATCCGATAATTGAGTATTCCAATTCGCAACTGATTGAAACTCAAACCTCTGAAAATATTTCAAATATTTACAATTCTGAGCATAACAATTTTGTTTTTAACGCTAAAAACGATTTTATGCTAAATACTCCTTCTCAAAAATTTGGAATACCACTTGACGGCGATATTATAATAAAGCCCATTATAACGTCCAATTCTGAAATCATTAAAGAGCCGTTGAAATTTAGGATTTATCTAAGCGATATGCTAGCAATAGACGAGTGGATTGACAACGAAAGTCCGATAAATTATACAGACAATATTGAATATTTGGGAGCTTTGCGCGGAGATTCTTTGGAATTTACTTTAGAATGTGCAGGACAAGTTGATTGGAGTAAAATAGATGCAAGCATTCAACTTTATTATACACAGGCATTTGATAATATTCCCGATGAAAATAATATGCTAACATACACAAGTTTGCCTGTACTTGACACTTACACAGTGCCAAACGAAACAATTTATTCTATTTCGTATAATCCTTACATTCATAAAGTTGCCTGTCATTATGCAAAATTACCTTCTCAAAAAGTATCGGTTTTGATAAATGCTGCGGGGAAAAAATATTTTGAGCCAAGCAATATTTCTGTTTCAGGTTTTGCAAATGATATTATTAGATTGACGGTAAAAGAGGAAAACGGCAATTTGCTTGCAAGCGGACAATATCGAAAAAATGCAGGCTCTACCCTTGACGTAATTGATTCTTGCATAATAGACACAAGCAGTTTAGTTGGAAATATTTACATTGATTATTATATTGAAAATCCGTATTTAGGGCAAGCAATTAATTCAATTTCTACAAAAGTTAAAAATAATAATATTTACCATTCTACTATTTCAACAAGCGGCTTTTATACCAATTATGCGGATAGCATTTATTCTCGTTTTGGCAATATCTATCGTGGTTGGACACAATTCGGCTACAAACCAAGTAATCCTACAAAACTCCATATTGACGAAAGTTTGTTGAATTTGGATTATTTAAAAATTAATGCCAACGATACTGCGGCACTCACAAATTCTTTGCCGACCGATACAGCAGATACAAATAATTTGAGCCGTTTTGAAAATATGCACCCCGAAAATAGTGTTGCAGGCGGAATGAATCCGCTTTCGGGTAATTTTTTCATAATGACACCCGATTATAAGAAAAAGCGGTATATTGCATATACAGAAATTGCCTCTATCGCAAAAGATACAATGTGGAACGATGTGATTTTTGACGACTTTGAGAGGACAATCACAAGAATTGAGGCAAGCAATTTTCCAATACCTTTTGTGCCTGCCAATGAAAAGGCAAAAGTTATAAGCAAAATGACAAGAACAAAACCTTTTGGCGTAAGGCTTGGCGCGTTTGGACTTGGCGTGTCGTGTTCTAAAAGCAAAACAACAGTAGAATCTGATTATATGGATTTGAACGGCGACCGTTACCCCGATATTGTTGCAGCAAAAAAGATACAGTACAGCAAACCACAAGGCGGATTAAGCAGTAAAAAAGCGGCTTATGATGTTAGTGCAGGTATTGACCAAACTGTCAATACCGCTTTTGGCGCAAGTGCAAGTTTGGGCGTTTTGTATATGGACAGAGAATTGTCGTCAAATGTAAAAAAAGGCAAGGCTGTGGGTAAAAGCAAAAGTTCGCCAAGTTTTGGAATAACGGGAACAGGCGGTAGCGACGATGCAAAATTCACTTGGCAAGATATGAATGGCGACGGCTTGCCCGACAAAGTCGATGTTGAAAACCGCAAAATATATTACAATCTCGGTTACAGCCTCAGTGAGCCGCAAACAATTTCCGAAAGTGTGTTACGCCAATCCGAAAGCAAATCGTTTAGTGCGAGTGTCGGCGCAGGTGTCGGAAATATGAGCAACTTTTTTGATGTGATAAGTACAGAATTTGAAGTTGCATACAGCATTTCGGGCGGAGTGGGAATGAGTTATTCCGACAATTTTTCAAAATTTGTTTTTCAAGATGTGAATGCTGACGGATTACCAGACAAAGTAAAATATGAGGGTAACAAAATATTTGTGTCATACAGCAACGGACTAAATTATTCTTATTGGCAGGAAATTACCAATAATGGAAGTGTAAATTTCGGCAGGTCTTACAATTTTTCCGTAAATGCCGCAGGAACAGTAGGGTTTAGTTTGGGCTGTATTCCATTGAAACTTACATTTACAATTTCTGGCGGTGCATCGTGGAGTATCAGCGCAGACGAAGAAAGATTTATGGATTTTAATAATGACGGCTACCCCGACATTGTTAAAATAGACGAAAATAATCGCAGCAATATTGTTGTTTATTACGCAAAACCAATGAAAAGCAATATTTTAAAAACTATCGAAACTCCGACAAATATTATAATTGCATTAGATTATGAATTGACAAGGAAAAGCACAAAAGAAAGTCCGAATAGAAATTGGGAAATGTCGTCCTGCTATCTCTCTGAGTTTGGAAAATATAATTCTCGCCCACCTATGAAAAATATTTTTGAGTACGAAACCCGTCAATATGATAGATTTGAACGCGAAGATTATGGTTATAAAACGGTAAGAACTTTTAATATGAGTAGCGATACAATTCATAACCATGTATATCATTTTATTGGCAACTACATTATCGCTACTTCAGATATTAGTCATTTAAAACCATACATTATTACAGAAAACTGGTATAAAAATGAAAATTGGTTTTACAAAGGAATTTTGGACAGCACAATTGTAAAAGATACCGCTAACCATATTTTTACAAAAACAGAAAAAATTGCAAATGCGGCTGATATTGCCACAGGCGTAGTACCTGAAAAAGAAAATGCCCATTGCTATGGCGGCGTTTACCCTGTAATAATTGAAGAAAAAAACTATTTTTATGAAAATGCAGCAACTCCGCAAATCACAACACGCAAAAACTATTCTTATGGTTCATTTGGCAACAGAACAGGCTACTCAAATCTCGGCGATGTGGCGGATAACAGCGATAATATCAGTGGGACACTGCATTATTACACAGACGAAAACAGATATATTGTTGGAATGGTTGATACCATAATTTACAGCGCGGCAAATTCGCCTCACACATACAAAAAAACGGCGGTTATTAATGCTGCAACAGGCAATATCAAAACAATAAAAACGCACGGCAGCCATATTTCGCAAGTTGATTACAAATACGACAGTTATGGAAATATTACAAAAGCGGTTTTGCCGCAAAATTCAAATGGCAGACCAACAATAAGCATTGTTTATGATAATATTTTGCACTGTTTGCCAACTCAAATTGTTGATACACTGGGCTATAGTTCATCAAAAACTTACGATTTTCGTTATCAGGTGCCGCTGACCGAAACCGACAAAGGAGGTTCCACAATGAAATATACCTACGATACAAAAGGCAGATTGAAAACCATACAAACTCCCAAAGATACAGGCATTACAATAAAATACGAATATTGGGACTCGCAGAAAATGTATCAACGACGATTAATAATGTATCGCCCATCAATAGATATTTATCACAATTATCGAAAATGGGTACTAACGCAGCATTTCAATGTAAATAACATTGGCGACACTCTAAATGTGATTGCAA
>JAISYZ010000146.1 GCA_031269545.1 Prevotellaceae bacterium | reverse complement strand
ACTGTAATTGTAGCCGAACCTGCGGCAAGGGCGGTTACGGCTCCGTTGGTAACGCTCGCCACCGTCGGGGCACTGCTTGTCCAAGTCAGCGTTTTATCGGCTGCATTGTCGGGTGTTACCGTTGCTGTCAGCGTTTCGTTTTCGCCAACAATAAGCGTAAGCGTTGTCTTGTTTAGCGTTACTCCTGCAGCCTGTACGGGTGCGGGATCGTCTTTACTGCACGAGGCAGCTACTGCGGCAATGGCTGCCACCAGCAGCATGTTTGCCATGAATTTTGTTGCTTTTTTTGTCATACTTTTTTTAAAATTTAAAAATTTGTTTATTAATTATTATTTTTTTGTTTGTAAACTATTAACTGTTAATTATTAATTATTAATTGCTTATCTGTTTTTTTAACCGCAAAGAACACAAAGTTTTCCGCAAAGAGCGCTAAAGTTTTGTAAACCCTGACAGCTTGTTTTCTCGTTTATTTTTCTGGATTGCTTCGTCATTTCATTCCTCGCAATGACGTTTTGCGTCATCTTTATTCGTCATTGCGAACGAAGTGAAGCAATCCTTTTTCCTAAACCTAACAGGTTTTTGTTTTCTTATTATTATTCATTATTAATTGTTAATTGTTAATTATTAATTATTAATTATTAATTGCTTAATCTTTTTTAACTGCAAAGAACACAAAGTTTTCCGCAAAGAGCGCTAAAGTTTTGTAAACCCTGACAGCTTGTTTTCTCGTTTATTTTTCTGGATTGCTTCGTCATTTCATTCCTCGCAATGACGCTCTGCCGTCTTGTGTTCGTCATTGCAAACGAGGTGAAGCAATCCTTTTTCCTAAACCTAACAGGTTTTTGTTTTCTTATTATTATTCATTATTAATTGTTAATTGTTAATTATTTTACGGAATAATCGCCGAAACGATTTCGCTCCAAGGTCCTTTGTCGCCGCGAGTATTTTCCCATCGCAGGGCGAAATATAAAGTTTTGCCGCGCTCTGTACCTTCGAATGTCAGTCGCAGCGGCGTATGCGTGTCGAACGATGAGCGTATCAGCTGCTTCCAGTCAACAGGCGGCGTGTCGAGTATTGCCCAGGCTATTTCTGCGCCGTGAACGCCTTCGGGCTTCGATTTGTGTTCGCTCTCCGAGTCGCGGAAATGAATTTCGACTACTGCCGGCGAGGGCAACCGCACTTCGGCTTCAGGCACGGTGTGCGGCACGGGTACGGGCGTGCGCGTGGTTTTGTGAATGGGCAGTCCCATTGCGTCGCGGTCGGGGTCGGTAACAGCGGGATTGTAGGTTACGTAAGCCTTCAGCAGCGTGCGCGTTTTGCTTTCGGCTGCGTGGCGTGCATCGTTTTTTGCCTGTATCGTTACTTTGGTGCGTGTCGAAGGGTTTTCTGCCGTTTCGAGAGCCGCATCAAAATCGGCTGCAAGCGTGTCGAGTTCTCTGATTTCTGCCTGCGGGATATTCCATTCGGTAGCCTTTGCCGACAGATAATTGTTTAATGTTTTTAGCCATACAGCAAATTTGCTGTCGGTTTTAGGAATAAAATCTGTGCTCATAGTTTTTGATTTTTGTTAATAATAAATTTATTTTATTGAGATTTTTTTGCAAAAAACAGGAGGCTCCGAGAATCTCGGAGTAAAGCCCGAGAACTTCGGAGTAAAGCCCAAAGACTTCGGAGTATATAACTGAGGCTTGGAGTTTAGCCCGAAGGCTTCGGAGTTTAGCCCAAAAGCTTGGGAGTTTAGCCCAAAGGCTTGGGAGTTTAGCCCAAAGACTTGGGAGTGCAGCCCGAAGACTTGTGAGTGCAGCCCGAAAGATTGGGAGTGCAGCCCGAAGGCTTGTGAGCGAATAATTAAGTTCAGGGATAAAGTCATAACAGTGCAGATTGCTGTCAGTCTGGTCGGTAGCGGCAATTACAAAAGCAGAGCCAGCGCCCGACCGAGGCTGAAAATTTGCCCTTTTTGTTAAAGAGTTATAAAACGTTTTTTTGACTGTCTGCATCTTTATCAATATTAATCTTTTACGCAAGCTTGACTAATAATCTATATTATAGGCGCACTTAAAGCACTTGCAAACAGCACAATGCAATTTTAAATTTCAAATATATTGTATAAGGGTATTTTTTTATATTGAATAATTATCTATCTTTGCGAAGACAATTTGACCTATAATATAGATTATAGGACAAAAATTTTATTTACAGGCGAAAATTTTTTGAGAAGTGTGAAAAAAACAATGGATAATTGATAATTAGTCGATCCTTAAAAAGTAAATTTTTTGTATCTGAAAATCTTACTTTCACGTAGCGACTATATAAATTAATTTTCAAAGGCAATTGATAGTTTTAAGCGTACAAATTTATAATTAAGTCCTTCAAAACCAATAAAAACTCCTGCGCCGACAATCCTGAATATATTCGACAATCCGTAGCCTATCTCTGAAAAATGATTTAACTGCGGCGTTCGTAAATAACTGAAATAAATGTTTTCGTTCATAAAACTGCGTTCAAATAAAAATCGCTTCACAAATAAGCGCGATGTGGTATAAGTGAAGTTTACATTGATAAACCATTCGTTTGTGCTGCTGTTGTACGTTTGCACTATTTTTCTCAAATCATCAAAAGGACTGAACATCACATCATCTTCGGCTAAATTAAAATGTGCAAATTCGGAAAAATGCATCCGTCTGGTTGTAAGAAATTTACCGACTTTTGCCGTGTACGAAATATTGTTGAGAATATCCAATTCTACATTATGGGCAACTTCAAACGTAAGCAAATCAAAGTTTGATATGCTGTTGAAAACGCCTGCTATTCCTGTTTTATAGTTTAGCGAAAATGTCGGAAAATCGGAACGCACAATTCGTTTTATTCTTCCTCGTCGCACATAATATTGATGCGGCGTGTAACTCAATTGAGTGTTGATTGTAAATGCCCGGCTCGACTGTATAATCGAGGAATCCTGTTCGATGTACAAATTTACAGGATCGTTGCTGCGATATTTTTTTGAAGGTTTGAAGATTGAAAAATTTGTATTGTTGTGTAATTGTTTCCGTTTTTGGTAAGAAGCAGCAACCGACAAGCGCCAGCCATCGGCAATATCAATGCCGTTGCCGATTTGTACTAAATGCTTGCCATAGAAATTTATATAATTATTTTTGAACAGTAATGACGATAAGCTGTTCGACGTTAGATTTATTCCGCCTGTTTCGTTAAAATCGACGGTTGTATTGCTGTAATTCACGAAAAACACAGCGCGCGCTTCGGGATAGTAAGCGTATTGCAATTTTGCATCCCACAAAATTTGTTTTCGCCCGAAACTGTAAGCAAGTTCTCCATTCAATCGAAGCGACGTCTGATTTTTAGCGCGTTTGTAATATTCAATTTTTTTTCGGGAACTGAAAATGTCAACTGCATTGAAATTCATATTAAAATTCAGGATTCCGCTGTATTCAATAAATTCGGAATTACCTAATTTATAGTTCCCACCAGAAATTATTTTCCCAAATAGCGATTGCTTTTTCTTTTCATTTTGCGGTTTAACCAAAGCCAGCGAGTCGCTGCGTTTGTAACTCAAAACTTCGTAATCGAGCATTGGAATGGTTCTGATTGAATCCCAGTATTCGTTGTTCAAATTTTTGTTTATGCTGTCTTTTTCTACTTTAAAACTTCTGATAATTTCGTATTTTCCTACTTTTCTGCCGATGTTTTCCTTGTTCTTTTCGGTTTCAAATTTTTCTATTTCGCTTTTCACTTTTGCAGCATCATCGTTGGTAAAGTCGGCTTTTTCAATCAGCGATTTTATTTTCTGTTTGCGTTCTTCCTGTTTTTTCGATGAAGTTGTTTGAGTCAATCTGTTTTCGAGGCTTTGCGAATTGACTTTTATATCGCTGTATTTGATTGTTGATACGCTGTTTATCTCGCCGTTGTTGCCAAATACCGAAAAATTTGCCGTAATTTGGTTTTTTATAGGCATCATAACATTTGGTAACGCTTCGCCGTAAATTTGTTTGAAAGAATATTCAATCATTTGTTGTTTTCCCGAAAGTTCGTAACTGTGAACGTCCCAGGTATCTTCAAAAACGTAAATGTATCCCGAAATCAATCTGTTGTCGTTACGGCGCGGATTGATGAAAATTTTATTTACGGTTTTATTATTCTCAACAAAAAAACCTTCATACACAAAATTATAATAAGCAAATGCTTTGGGCGACAATGGAGAAATAAACATGTCTATATCCAAATCATAAATGTTAAATGCCCATGCTGCGCTAATATCAACTGCGGCAAATTTGGGAAAATTATCTTTTATCGCCGTTACCTGTTGATTTATCTGTCCGTTTTTGTAAGTTACTTCATTTATTGATTCCTGTATGTAAGCGCTTCCTTCTTCTATATCGTTTTCTTTTAATGTTTTGCGATTAAGTTTTTTCATTATGTCTGATATTTTATCAATTTTGAATGAGCCGCGAACGTATGTTGTAGATTTATATTCGGATACTTGATTTTTGTGATATGGAGCGCGGGCAATCACCTGTCGCATCATTGCATAAGCGCGATCTTCGGCGTTCTGTTTGACAACAGTTTCGGTTATTTCATAAATCTTTGGTTTCATCACGACTGTCAACGGTTGCTGTTGTGGAATATTTATTGTAAACGTTTCAGTTTGATACGCCAAATGTCGAAATTCGCAGGTATATTTTCCCTGTGCAATTTTAAACAAAAATTTTCCTTCTTCATTAGTCGAAAATCCCTGCGAAAGTTCGGGAATAAAGATTGAAACAAATTCAATGCTCTTGCCAGATTCATTTTTTACAACGCCTTCAAAAACTTGCGCTCGACAGACGCTTATAATACTCGGAAACAACAAAATCAATAAAAAAAATCTTAATTGTCTTATACTTATATTCATATTTTTCAATAAATTGTTTAAGCCATAATATTTGCTATAATTTATAACGCAGACTTAAATCTGCTTGTACATAATTGTTTTTCAGTTAATTAATTGGCGTTTATTTTGTGTGTCTGTTATTATTAACCATATAACTTAAATAATTGATGAAACCAATGCTTCAATTAAAAAAGACCGAAAAACAATACGAAATTATAAAAACTTTTGGGAAACTGTTTATTTTCATGTGGAATTTATTTTATTGAGCATAATTCTGATAAAAACAATTCGTTTGTATTATTTGTAGTTTTCATCTGAAACGTTTAACGGTGTTGATTTTCAATTCAAAAGGAGATGCTAATTAAGAACAAATCGTATTTTTTAATGTTTTCTATTTTAATTTCGGTTTGTAAATAAGCGTATTAACAACTTTAAAAATATTTTTTTAATTTTACATGTAATAAAATTCGCCAAATTACGTTATTTATATAAAAGCACAAATAAAAAAATGAATACAAAACAATTCAATAACAAAATACTGAAACTTGCAGATAAAACTTATCGACTTGCAAAATCAATCCTGCAAGACGAATATACAGCGCAAGATGCCGTTCAGGATTTGAATTTGAAATTGTGGGAAAAACGGAATGAACTGGATAAAATTGAAAATATTACAGGATTTATATTACGATCGATGCGGAATTTGTGTCTTGATAAATTACGGCAAAAACATGCAGCAAACGAATTAACTAACGATTTGGAATACAATGAATCGGATCCGCATTTGCAGCTCGAAAATAAAGATATGGCAACGCAAGCAACTGTTTTGATAAATCAACTGCCCGAATTGCAACGCACAATAATAAGAATGAGAGATGTAGAAGAATTGGAAATCAGCGAAATAGCAGAAATTACATCATTAACTGAAAATGCCGTTCGCGTAAATCTCTCGCGAGCGCGACAAAAAATAAGAGAACAATTATTGACAAGTTAAACAATGAATATTAAAGATATGAAAAAGATAAACAAACTTCTGGATTTATATTTTGCAGGCGAAACAACGATAACACAGGAACAGGAATTGAAAAAATATTTTGCTTCACAAAATGTTGCCGTCGAACACAAAAAATATCAGCAACTTTTTGAATCGTTTGAAGCAGAAAAATCGGAAAAATATCCTGAAAATCTGCCAAAAATAAAAACGCAGTCAACAGAAAAAAAACCACTTATGACATTAATAATCTCAACGGCAATCGCAGCAAGCATTTTATTGATGATTGGAATCTTTCAAACCGATTACAATGACAGTTATGCGATAATCAACGGGAAACGAATAAACGACAGCAAACTCGCCATACAAATAGCACAAACGAAAATAAATAAAATTTCGACATCGCTGGAATCAAGCATGAAACATGTTAGAAATATAAATAAAGTAAACGAAAGCCTGAAACCGTTGCAGAAAATAGAAAAGATAAAAAATAAAATACAACATACATTAGACAAGGTAAATATCAAATTATAAATAAATTATAAAATTATGAAGAAAATAACAATTTTAGTCGTAACATTGCTAATGATGGCAATGACGGCGCAGGCTCAAGGAATTGAGAAATTAATAAACAAGTATTCTAAC
Organism: Prevotellaceae bacterium; assembly: GCA_031269545.1. Classification (GTDB taxonomy): domain Bacteria; phylum Bacteroidota; class Bacteroidia; order Bacteroidales; family UBA932; genus JAIRKV01. The sequence continues at coordinate 8,502 of JAISYZ010000146.1, read as the reverse complement.
GACGAGCATATTCATTATGTATCGTTAAGCGCAGATTTAATTCAATTTGGATTAAGTTTTATTGATGACAAAGCGGGCGAGATTGATCATCTTATGAGAGAAGCACTATCAAAGATCAAAGGTTTGAAAGTGTTGACATTGAAATCAGAGTCAGAATCAGAATCGTTAGCAGAAAAGAAATTGATGGAATCGATAACGAATGAATTAAACAGCATTCTTCAAAAAGATTCTAAAGCCGAACCTGTTATCGAAAGCAGAGAAAAGGGCAATATTACAAAAATATATACAACAAGCGAAGGTTTGCTGATAATGACAAAAGAACCCGGAGAACTTTCTGTTGTTTTTATTTCTGGTGAATTATCGAAAAAAGCGATTAATGAAATTATTTCGCAAACAGATAAAAAATAGTTTTGATTTTTTAATTTAATTTTCAGCGAAAGCCGACTTGCTGCAAGTCGGCTTTTTGCATAAAAATTAACAATAACGTAGAAGTAACGAAATTTTAAAATAATAAATTCGATTGAAAAAGAGGTTTAAATTACATCTTATTTATTTCGCATCCCGAATTAGATTTTCAAAATTTCCAAAAAAATACGAACTTTGCAGTCCGAAAATGATAAATATTTAAAACATATAGATTTTAAAACAGTATGAAAGTAGCAATAGTTGGCGCCACAGGTTTGGTTGGAACAAAAATGATTGAAATTCTCGAAGAGCGAAATTTTCCGGTAAGCGAATTAATTCCTGTTGCATCCGAAAACTCGACAGGAAAAATAATAAAATTCAAAAGCGCCGAATATACAGTTTGTCGGCTTGCAGATGCCGTAGCGCAAAAGCCGGCGCTGGCAATATTTTCAGCAGGCAGCGAAGTGTCGAAAGAATGGGCGCCTGTGTTTGCACAAACAGGATGCAAAGTCATAGACAATTCGTCGTATTGGCGTATGGATGCAACGAAAAAATTAGTCGTACCCGAGATAAATTCTGATGTTTTAACCGAAAACGATTATATAATTGCAAATCCTAATTGCTCGACAATACAAATGTTGCTTGTAGCAGCGCCTTTGCATAAAGTTTATACAATAAAACGCATTGTGGTTTCAACTTACCAGTCGGTAACAGGCACAGGATACAAAGCTATTGAACAAATGCAAATTGAACGTACAGGCGCAGAATGGGGAACATACGAAGCCGTTTATCCTTATCCCATCGACCGCAATATTCTGCCTCATATCGATTCGTTTACCGACAACGGATATACAAAAGAAGAAATGAAAATGGTGAACGAAACGCATAAAATTCTTTGCCGTTCTATTTCCGTGTCGCCCACAACAGTCAGAGTTCCAGTGGCAGGCGGACATTCCGAATCGGTGAATATTGAATTTGAAAAAGATTTTGATTTGCAGGAACTGGTGAATATACTTGAACGTACAAAAGGCGTTGTTGTGAAAGATGATATTAAAAATAACATATATCCAATGCCTATACATTCTTTTGGAAAAGACGAAGTGTTTGTCGGACGAATACGCCGCGATATTTCGATAAAATCGGGAATAAATCTTTGGATAGTTGCCGATAATTTACGTAAAGGCGCAGCAACAAACGCTATACAGATAGCCGAAAAATTGCTCGAAAAAAGATTTCTGTAGAAATAAAAAATTAAAATTCTGTTTTGTTAAGTGGATGAACGCTTAACTAATAGACAAATAAAATTACGATTACGACAATTCATAAGTAAGGTATTTTTCATGATATTTCTTATTTTCATACCGTATGAAATTATACATAAATATGCGATTGCGCTTTTGGATAAATAAATTTTAACAATTTTATTTGCCTCATTATCAAATATTTAATTAAAATTTTCATTTTTTTTCTGTTTTTGATGCAACAAATATCGTTTTTATACGTTATATACTACATAGAAGACGCCATTTGGTCGGAAATATTTAATTAAATTTATAAACACAAAAAAGCATGAAAAAAATTATTATACTTTTCGTATTCTTTGGTATGCAATATGATTTTGATTGCGCAAACCATGAAGATATAAAAATATTATTGCTGATTATGAGTTGATTAATATTATTTAACAAAATTTTAATACCTTGCAATACAAAGTATATGAAAAATGCATTAATTTTGCAGCATAAAACAAAGAGCAAATTAATCAAAAAAACAGAAATGATTAAACAAATGTTATTTATGAAATTAAAATTATATGGGAATGCCAACAATAATAAAACTTAAAAATATAAACAAAACATACTATAACGGAGCACCGTTGCATGTTCTCAAAGGAATTGATCTGGAAATAAACAAAGGCGAATTTGTTTCGATAATGGGCGCTTCGGGTTCGGGAAAATCAACCTTGCTGAATATTCTTGGTATTCTTGATAATTACGATACGGGCGAATATCATTTGGATAATGTATTGATAAAAAATTTAAGCGAAACGCGCTCGGCATATTTCCGCAACAAACTGATAGGGTTCATTTTTCAGTCATTCAACCTGATTTCGTTCAAAAATGCAATGGAAAATGTTGCGCTTCCATTATATTATCAAAAAACAGGCAGAAAAACGCGAAACAGAATAGCGCTTGAATATCTCGATAAATTAGGTTTGAAAGAATGGGCGCATCACATGCCCAGCGAACTTTCGGGCGGACAGAAACAGCGCGTAGCAATTGCACGTGCATTGATTTCAAAACCGCAAATTATTCTTGCAGACGAACCGACAGGAGCATTAGACAGCAAAACATCTGCCGAAGTTCTTGACGTTCTCAAAAAAGTGAACGAAACAGGAATGACAATGATAATTGTAACACACGAATCGGGAGTTGCAAATCAGACAAATAAAATCATACGGCTGAAAGACGGAATTATCGAAAGCATAGAAGACAATTCGGAGCATAATTTTTCTTCTTTCGGAGCGCAAAATATCAAATAAACATGATTAGCCTTTTACACGAAATATTAAATACCATTCGCCGAAACAAAATGCGGACTTTCCTCACGGGATTTGCCGTTGCCTGGGGAATTTTCATGCTTATTGTTTTGCTTGGCTCGGGCAACGGTTTGAAAAACGGATTTACTTCAAACTTTGGCGACAGACTGATGAACGTTGTGCAGGTTTCGAGTTGGCGAACAAACATTCCTTACGCAGGATTTCAGTCGGGACGCCGCGTTTATCTTGATGACAGAGATGTAAAATTAACATCCGATGAATTTGACAGGTATATAAACTTTGTTATCGGCAATGTCAATCTGGGTTCGAAAAACATAAGCAACGGCGCCGAATATCTTTCGTCAAGCATGTCGGGCGTAAGTCCGAACAGAATAATTGTTGACGGCTCAAAAATAGAACAGGGAAACGGACGCTTTATCAACGATTTGGATATTCGCGAAAAACGCAAAGTAATAGTAATATCGCAGCGAGCAAAAGAAATTCTGTTTAAAAACGAAACCGCCATCGGAAAAAACGTGAACGTAAGCGGAATAATATACACTGTAGTCGGCGTTTATTATATGGAAAACCGTCAGGATGTAACAACTTCATACATTCCCATATCAACGGCACAAATTATTTATAACAGAGGAATAAATCTTTCAAATTTTGCCTTTACTCTTAACGAAAACATCTACGATAAGGAAACAAGCGCTGAATTTATGAATAACTATCGAAAACGGATTGCACAGGTACATCAGGTTGCGCCCGAAGATGAAAACGCAATATGGTACTGGAATCGTTTTGAAAATTATCTGGAAATGGCAAATATATCAAAATATATAAATATAGCGGTTTGGATAATTGGCATTTTCACGCTGCTTTCGGGAATTGTGGGAGTAAGCAACATTATGCTTATAACAGTCCGCGAACGCACGCGCGAGTTTGGTATCCGCAAATCGATAGGAGCATCGCCATGGAGTATTCTTAAACTTGTGATTGTCGAATCAATATTTATAACGACAATTTTCGGATACATCGGGCTTGTTTGCGGAGTAGGAATAACCGAATTTGCAGCGCAGTTTTTTACACCTTCGGCAGGCAGAGATTCGTTTAATGCATTTTTAAATCCTACCGTTGATATAAATGTCGCTGTACAGGCTACGCTGTTACTTATAATTGCAGGAACGGTTGCGGGATTTTTTCCTGCGCTGAAAGCAGTAAAAATAAAAACAATAGAAGCGCTTAATAACAAATAAAATTATGTTTGATTTAGACCGTTGGCACGAAATATTTATAACCATAAGCCGCAATAAACTGCGCAGTTTTCTCACCGCTTTCGGCGTGTTTTGGGGAATATTCATGCTTATAGCCTTACTTGGTGGAGGCAGAGGCTTGGAAAATCTTATCGCAGGAGAACTCGAAGGTGTTGCAAGCAATTCATGTTTTATATGGAGTGGACGTACAAGCGAAGCATACAAAGGCTTCCGTAAAGGCAGATGGTGGCAAATAAACAACCGCGATATTGAAATGATAAAAGCAAAAGTAAAAGGATTTGAAGAAATTTCGCCTATAATCATGCCTTGGTCGCCAACAACCGACAATGCCATACGCGGCGAGAAAAAAGGAACATTCTCGGTTCAGGGAAATTTTGCCAATTACAATAAAATCTACAAACACACAATGAAATTCGGACGATATTTGAATGATATGGATTTGCAGGAACATCGCAAAGTGTGCATGATAGGTTCGCGCGTTTACGAAACATTGTTCAACCGCGGCGAAGATCCGACAGGTAAGGATATTCGAGTCGATGGCATTTATTATAAAGTTATAGGAGTTGGAGATGGCAGCGATAATGTAAGTTTCAACGGCGACACGCGCGAACTGATTACAATTCCGTTTGCAACAATGCAAAAACTGTATAATTACGGCGATAATATTGATGTTTTTTGCGCAATGGCAAAACCAAACGTTGCCGTAAGCGAAATGCAGGAACAAATGGAAACAATACTAAAAAGCAATCACAGCATTGCTCCTCACGACAGGCAGGCTATAAATTCGTTCAATATCGAAACCATGTTCAAACAGGTAGGCAGCCTGTTTCTCGGAGTAAATATTCTTGCATGGATTGTAGGTTTTGGAACACTGTTTGCAGGAATTATCGGCGTAAGCAACATAATGATGGTAACAGTGCGCGAACGCACTCAGGAAATAGGAATACGCCGTGCGCTCGGAGCAAAACCATCGTCGATTATGACACAAATAATGAGCGAAAGTTTTGCAATTACGGCAATTGCGGGATTTTTGGGAATTTCGTTTGCCGTGTTGATACTGCAAATAGTTGATCTCGGGCTGGATGTCAGCGGAAACGGAACGGCTGTATTTCAAATCAGTTTTCTTACATCTGTTGTGGCTGCTCTGATTATAATAATTTTAGGCACGCTTGCGGGACTTGGACCTGCTTTTCGCGCCATGAAAATAAAACCGATAGAAGCGCTGTCGGAAGAATAGTTGACAATTAATAATTAATAATGAAATGAATATATTAAACGAAACAAATAATTGCCAATTGAACTGTACAGTCAGGGACAGGTTTTATCAACGAATATGCTCGGGCAAATTCGGTCTGGTTTCTTCGGGCGAAAGGTTTCGCCGCGATGATTTTAGTCTGATTTCTTCGGGCGAAAGGTTTCGCCGCAGTGATTTTGGTCTGATTTTTTCGGGCGAAAGGTTTCGCCGCAGTGATTTTGGTCTGATTCATCCGTTCATACGACAAAATAAATTATCATTTTAAAAAATATAAAATAATTATTATAAAATCTAAATAAAAAGTATAAAAATGAAAAGAATACTAAAATTTATCTTTATCGGGATACTCGTTTTCCTTGTAGGTTGGACATTTTATTTTCTATACACAAAATCCAAACCAAGGAAAGTTGTTTACGAAACAGTAAGTCCTAAAAAAGAATCGATTAAAAAATCTACGATTATAACAGGCAAAATCTCGCCTCGCGACGAAATTTTAATCAAGCCGCAAATATCGGGAATCGTGTCGGAAGTTTATAAGGAAGCAGGACAGAAAGTCAGCACAGGCGAAATCATAGCAAAAGTGAAAGTTATACCTGATGTAGGTTCGCTCAACAGCGCAGAATCGCGCTTGCGCACAGCCGAAATAGATTTGACTCAGGCAAATCAGGAATTTGAACGGCAAAAAAAGTTGTTTGAAAAAGGAATCGTAACAAAAGAAGAATACGAAAAAGCGGAAACAGCCAACAAAACCGCAAAAGAAAATTATGAAACCGCTCAAGATGCTCTGCAAATTATCAAGGAAGGAATTTCGGAACGTACGGCGCAATACAGCAGCACGCTTATTCGTTCTACAATCAGCGGTTTGGTGCTTGACGTTCCCGTAAAAGTCGGAAATTCGGTGATACAGTCGAATACCTTTAACGATGGAACAACTATTGCAGCAATTGCAAACATGAACGATATGATTTTTATTGGCAATGTTGACGAAACCGAAGTGGGACGCATAAAAGAAGGCATGAAAATGACTCTTACCATCGGCGCATTGCAGGATGTAAAATTAGACGCTGTGCTCGAATACATTTCTCCGAAAGGAGTAGAATCGACGGGAGGAGCAAATCAGTTTGAAATAAAAGCGGCGGCAACAATAAAAGAAGATATATTTATCCGCGCAGGATACAGCGCAAACGGAGAAATAATTCTGGCTGCAGTTGACAGCGTGCTTTCAATTCCCGAAAATACTGTTGAATTTAGCAATGATTCGGCATTTGTTCACATTTTGAAAGCGGAAAAACCTGAACAGATTTTTGAAAAACACTTTGTTGAAGTCGGATTGTCGGATGGCGTGAATATCGAAATCAAAAACGGATTAACCACAGATGACAAAATTCGCGGAAGCGCTGTTACAAACAAAAAATGATAATTAATAATTAACAATTAATAATTAATAATTAACAATTAAGAATTAAGAGATAAACATATCAACATATCAACAAATAAGCAATGAAATGAAGATGAAAATAAAAATATTAATCATACTGTTTACATTTACATGTTTAACTGCAAACGCTCAAAAACAGTGGACTTTGCAGGAATGTATAAAACACGCAAAAGAACACAGCATTACGATTAAAATGCAACATATTTCGCAACAAAATCAGGAAATACGATTGAACACGGCAAAAAATCAGCGATTGCCAAATCTTTCAGCAAATACAAATCAGACATTTTCGTTCGGACGCGGCGCTTCGCCGGCAGATAATTCCTATCAGAGTTTAAATTCAAGTTCAACATCTCTGTCAATTTCGACATCCGTTCCGCTGTTTACAGGATTTCAAATTCCCAATAATATTGCCGCAGCCAAACTCGATTTGCAGGCAGCAGTAGCCGATTTTGAGAAAGCAAAAGAAGATATTGAGCTTGCTGTGATTTCGGCGTATTTACAAATTCTGTACAACAAAGAACTTCTTGAAATAGCAAAAAATCAGCAGACATTGAGCGCACAACAATTGGAAAGAATTGAAGAAATGTATAAACTGGGAAAAGCATCCGAAGCGCAGGTGTATGAAGTAAAATCACAAATTGCAAACGATGAACTCGCTATTGTTCAGGCAAAAAACGATTTGCAACTGTCAATGCTTAATCTCACTCAGTTGCTTGAACTTCCATCGCCCGAAGGTTTTGATATTGAAACGCCAAATGTTGATGTCGATTTTATTTTGCCTTCAAATCCCGAAGAAACTTACGCAAATGCACTGACAACGCGGTCAACAGTCAGAGCCGACGAATATCGTTTGGCAAGCAGCGAAAAAGCAGTGAAAGTAGCAAAAAGCGCATATTTTCCGCAATTGTCGTTTGGCGCAGGTTACAGTAATAATTATTATAAAATCAATGGCTTCAATAATTCATCATTCTCGCAGCAGTTGAAAAACAACGAAAGTAAATATATTGGTTTTTATTTGAACATACCGATTTTCAACCGATTTGAAACGCGAAACAATATTCGTACGGCAAAGTTAAATGTAAAAAATCAGGAACTGCAACTTGAAAACACAAAGAAAAATCTTTACAAAGAAATTCAACAGGCTTATTACAATGCAACAGGAGCAAAAGAAAAATACAAATCCTCGGAGATTGCTTTGGAGTCGGCAAAAAAAGCCTACGAGTTTGCAAAAGAAAAATTTGAAAACGGACGTTCTACGACTTACGAGTTTAATGATGCGCGTAACAATTTAATGAAGGCTTCGGCAAATTTGTCGCAGGCGAAATACGATTATATCTTCCGTAAAAAGATTTTGGATTTTTACAACGGACTGCGCGAAGAATAACAATAAAAATATATAGTCGCTCCTTAACAAGTAAAATTTCCAGATACAAAAAATTAACAGACAGGCATTTTAAACCTAACAGGTTTCCGAAACCTGTTAGGTTTGATGATGCTTGCTGTCCCGTTAGGGACAGAATATTAGTAGAAAGAAACGCAGACACATGCATGTCGCGCGAGTTGCCGACAGTTTTTCATGTCATCG
>JAISYZ010000141.1 GCA_031269545.1 Prevotellaceae bacterium | reverse complement strand
TTTTACGGTGGATTTCGACAGTGGATTTATGTATGCAGTATCTTTGGAGGAAGAAAGGATATACAGATACGATATCAGAGATATGCTGAACGGAGTTGCCGAACGCCAATGATTCGTATTAATTGCTTATAAAATAGAATAAGAATGAAAAAAAAATCGGTATTAATAACATTATTGATATATGTATGTTGTAATAACAGGGTGTTCCGTTCGCGAGACAAAACACATTCCTAAAATGGTAGAAAAGTCGAAGTTCAAAGAAATCATGCTGTCATGTGTGGATTCCATAATTTTATCTGATGTTGCAAATATCTGGTATTGCAAATATTCCAATAACAGATTTTATACTTGTACATCTAACGGGCAGAGGGATTTTTTGCGGGTTTATTCATATCCGGATTTTTCACTTCTGTATAAATATGGCTCCAAAGGTCAGGGACCCGGAGAATTTATTTCGGTTAACTGGGCAAAAACACAGGTAGAAGACGAGTTCATTTTGTATGATATAATGAAAAAACAACTGCATGTTTTCAGATCCGGCGATACGGTCCCGACAAAAATCGGACTGTCCGGTTCGTTCGTTTCGTCCTCGTCCGGCGGGATGTCCAAATCATCTTCGTCCGTCTGTTCTTCGCCAAAAATTTCATCTAACCTGTCAAACGGAATAACCAATTCGATTTTCCCGTTTTCGGGTGCAAATATATTCACTTTTTCGTCCTGTTTTTCAGGATTTAATAACAACGGTTCCGACAGGAAAGAACAATATCCGGCAAAGGTATGGGAAGTTCTTGACAATTATGATGAAGACGACGATAATCCGATTTTGATATTTTATACAATGAAAAAATAAAAGAAAAGACGTCCGGGACACATTTAATTTAACGATTGATTTCAGTCCCCAATAAAACAGACATAAACTTATTAAAAGTTGGAAATGTTTTTCAATCAAATAACGGTCAAATAAACATATTGCTGATTATATGCGATTTAATAGGGAAACAATACAAAAGATGTTTTTTCAGTCACATTCCAATCACATAAATATATCATTGATTATACGCATCTTAATACATAAAAAGATAATGATAAATGGTTTTCAGTCACATCTCGGTCACATAAATCAGCCCCAATATGGAATATAACTCGTAGATTTTTTCACTTGAGCTTCGTCTATGGAATAACCTTTTATTAATCCTGCAGTTATTGTATCTCTGATTACTCTTGATACGATTGAATAATTCTTTTCCTCTATACCCATTCTCTCTCTAAAACTTTGGTTTGTCATTTTTTTGTTTTCCATATATTTGAGACAGCAATGCTGATAACAGGCGCGTATCCTGTCATCTTTAGACATTTGCGCAAATGTCTTTTTCGGATAAATAATCACTTTAGTATAAAAATCGCCCCTGATAAATTTTGGTGCGGGGAGAATGGCTTTTTCCACTGCTTCTATTGCCCTGTCAATACCGCTGCCACGCAGTTCGCAAAGATCAAAAAAGTGCATCAATATGGCAATCTTTTCATTGCGTGATTTTGGAGGTGTATCAATAAAGCGATTAATGTCCACCAGCGGCGTACCGGGGTTCGTTATTTCTGTGCGGTCGGTAAAAATTTCCACCATCGTATGCATTCCATTCTGCCACAAATCTTGATGAATAATTGCGTTGGCAAGCAATTCTCGTACAGTCTTTTCAGGGTATGACGCCTTTGTTTCGCGGAATACCTTTTCTATGACCTCAACCGAAGTCCGTTCCATAATGAATTGGATAAAATGCTCGAAACCACAAGCATAACCATTCTTAAAATTCAATTCCGGATGAGCGTCTATGCGATTAATTCCTGTGTATAAAATTATGCGCAGTGTTTTATATTGTAATCCTTTAAATACGGTTAAATCACGAGCAAAAAGCAAAGCGCCAAGATTCGTAATGTTCCAACTGTTTCCATGTTTCACAATAAATTCTTCACTGTCTAATGCTCCAAGGATTGCTGTTTTGCTTTCAGGTAAATTGCGGTTTGTCAGTCGAAAATAACAGTCATAATCCAACAGACGTAAAACTTCATCGGCTGTCGCATTTGCCAGCGCCGTCTGTTCATGAAACAGTAAACCCTGTGATTCGGCTATCATCTGTTTTACTTCCTGATGGCTCATTTTAACTGTTTGTCCCACAGAACGTCTGTAGCTGTCATAAATTGTCCCGCCTCGCAAATATACCGGTTTTTCGACGTTTTCCGGTATATGTATGAATAACAGTGAATTTCCATTGAAATCTACAGTTGCGTGTTCAAGAATAAGCGGCTGCATCAGATTATTACGGGCAATATTGCCTAATTTTCTGATAATTTCATCCGCCTGTTCCTTATCAACAGAAAACATTGTTGCATCGTCATTCACTCCATAAACCAGAAAACCGCCACCTTCCTGATTGGCAAAAGCACACAAATGATGAGCCAGCCTCTCCGTTTTTGATGACAAACCGCTTTTCCAGTCTATCATATTCAATTCGGCAGGGATTGGGTATAAACTGTCTTTTAGATATTTAATCGCCTGTTCTGTCCAATTCATTTCATAATAAATATGGTGCAAAAGTACGGTTTTTTCAGCAACTATCCAAATTTATAATTGCTGTTCATTGCTGTTCGCTGTGCAAAGTCCGGCGCCAACCATTACCGTTCAAACGCCTAACACATCCATCATTATATATACCTTATTATATATAGAAAGCTTCCACTTACTTTTGCGGTCAGTAAAGAATGATTAAAGAATTATGCAACAGGAAGATGATTTGAGAGGATTGGCGAAAACGATGGAGTTCATGCGTGCCGTCAGTATTTTATTTTGTGTGATTAACGTGTACTGGTTTTGTTACCAGACCATTGTTAACCCACATTGCGTACTATGAAGAATTAAAAGACTTAAATTTGATGGTTTTACAACTAAACTACTGCCTGCGTAAAACTCTTATTGTCAAATTAATATTGTATTCCTACAACTAATTTTGCCGATTTTTACAACTAATTTTTTTTGCTATTATTTAACAATAACCCAAATGGCGAACTTATCTGACGATGAACTGTTTTTAATAACTTTTTCCCTATTCGATAAATCCAAAATTAAATTTGAGATTTTCTTCTGCCTTTTTGTGATTGGTAAATCCTGCGGCAAAAACGGCAGAATCAAATTTTCTATATCTTCCCGTGAAGCAAAGCCTTGTCCTTTTATTAAATCTAATATTTTTTGTTTTAAATCGCTGTTAGATAAGTGTGCGGATTTTTCATTACCAACAATTTGCAATGATGTTGCCCTGCCTTTTACAAGTTTCAAATCACGTAATCGCTGTATTTCCATTTCGTTTAACAGCATTTTTTTCTGCACTTTATCTAATGCAATCACATCTTCCAAAGGTAAGTCAGGGTTATTATTCAGTATGTCCGTATAATTTTCGTCTATTAATTCGCCATGCACAGTTACTTTTGTATGTGTTTCATCCGAAATATCATAAGTCGGCATAGGAAAAAGACGT
>JAISYZ010000097.1 GCA_031269545.1 Prevotellaceae bacterium | reverse complement strand
ATTTTGCTGAAAATTAATTAAAATTCAAATAACAATGAAAGACAAAATTTTAGCAATACTTGAACAGAAGTTTCAGGGCAAGCGAAAAGACGGGCTTAACCGACTGGCAAGCGCGATTGTGGCTTCATCAAGCAATTGTTAATTGCATTGTGTATGAAAAATATTTAATACATTTGCAAAATATCTTTTTATGCATTAACAATATTACAAAAATGAAAAACGAATATTATGCACTTGGTTTAATGTCGGGAACATCGCTTGATGGCTTGGATTTGGCTTTATGCCATTTTGTGAAAACCGACAGATGGAATTACAACGTTATTGCTGCCTCAACAGTAGAATATCCCGAAAATTTGCGTGCAAAACTTGACAAATCAATAGAACTTTCGGCTTATGAATTTGTGAAACTCGACGTTGATTTGGGCAGTTTTATTGCCGAAAAAATAAACTCTTTTTTAGAAATGCAAAGCGTAAAACCCGATTTTATCGCTTCGCACGGACATACAACTTTTCATCAACCGCAGATAGGATTAACATCGCAAATCGGCAACGGCGCAACTATTGCCGCTCATACGGGAATTACAACCGTATGCGATTTCCGTACAACCGATGTTGCGCTTGGCGGACAAGGCGCTCCGCTTGTTCCCATTGGCGATGAACTGCTTTTCGAAAATTACGGTGCCTGTCTTAATCTCGGCGGCATTTCCAATATTTCGTTTCGGCTTCAAGGCAAAAGAATAGCCTTTGACGTTTCGCCATGCAATATGGCATTGAATTATTTGGCAAATCAAATAAACATGCGTTACGACAAAGATGGCGAAAATGCCCGCAAAGGCAACGTTGATATTAATCTTCTTAATAAACTGAATGATATTGATTTTTATAAAAAAACAGGAGCAAAATCGTTGGGAAAAGAATGGTTTGATACGATTTTTCAACCTTGTCTGGATGCAGCCGAAATTTCGGTTTACGATAAACTTCGTACCGTTACCGAACATATAGCCGTGCAACTGAAAAACGTTTTGCATGAAAAAAATGTTGAAACAATGCTTGTTACAGGCGGCGGTGCGCGAAATATTTTTTTGATAGAACGTTTTAATGCATCAGGAAAGCGAAAAATAATAGTTCCCGATTCGCAAACGATAGATTTCAAAGAGGCTATAATTTTTGCGTTTCTCGGAGTTTTGCGCATGCGTGGCGAAGTAAACTGTTTGCGTGCGGTTACAGGCGCAAAAATTGATAACTGCGGAGGATGCATATATTCAGGAAAATAATTGTCGACTGTGAAAGAATGCATTTTTCTTCTATCAATTTTATGAGAAATTTTTATTAGTTTGTGTTTTTTGATTTTTACAGGTTTTACGTTTTCATAGATATAAATGCCAACGATGTACGCCCATGCGAACACTATCATAACGAGCGAAAAAAGTTTTTCAATACGGTTTATGTCCGAAAGATAAGTGTCTTCGATATTGAATCCGCTTGATTTTAAGGATCTGAAAGCAATTTCAATCTGCTTGCGTTCTTTGCAAATTTCCTGTGCATTTTCAGGACGATTAAAAGAGATAATAATCTGTAATTCAGGTTTTCTCTGTTTGTTTTTTCATTTTCATTATCTTTATAATTATTTGAATATTAAACTGTAAAGGCACGAAATATCAAGGTCTTTTCCAACTAAAAAATGTTATATATTGCTGTATTCAGACGATTATGAGAATTGAAAGTGTTTTTTGTCATGTAGATTTCTCTTTTATTAATTTTGTAAAACATTTTTATTTATCTGTTTGCAAATTATCAATTATCCATTGTTTTTAACACTTCTCGAAAAATTTTCGCCTGTATTTAAATTTTTTTTTGTCTTATAATTTATATTATAGGACAAATGTATCAAAAAATATTTAGATGTTACAACACATTCCAAATTCGCGATTTGTTAGCGTAGGTTAAACAATAAACAGTAATATATTGTTTTTATATCATTTATATGCGCCTATAATATAAATTATAAGTCAAAATATTTTAAAAGTATTAAACAAATAAATCTCAAAATCAATGAAAAAACTAAGTAAATTCTTTTTAATTTCAGTTGCATTGACAACTGTTGTAATGTTTTCGCTATCATGCGATAATGATGATACTGTTGATAACACAATAGTATTAAGCCGATTAACTTTACATTTCACTTCTAAAGCCGAAAATCCTGAAACTATTGAAATAAAAGGTACGACAAATTGGAGTGTAAATGAAGAAATTGAATGGATAACCGTTGAAAAACAAGGGAAAAATCTTATTGTTACCGCTCAACCATCGAGGTCGCTTACCAATCGCGAAGGTGTTATTACGATTACGAATAACGCCGAACCAACAAAAACTGCAGAAATACAGGTAACACAAGATCACGGTACGCCCAAGAAATATGATTTCATTTTGGGCGGGATTCCCATCGAACACCTGTCACCTAACGGACGTTATGCTGCAGGCGAGTTTGATATAAAAGGTATTGTATTCGACTTGTATCAGATAGCCGATGACAGTTATCAACCTGCAATATATGGTACTGAGAACGAAAATCTTATATCTGATTACAGTTTCTCGTTACGCGGTGTTGACGATAATGGAAATCCTTTTGCAAAAGCAGTAACAGCAGACGGAACTACAACCGTTAAATATCAAAGTGCGCAGGGTGGAAAATATACGTCTTATTTGGTGAAAAATGGTGTTAGTACGCCTCTTGAAGCACCTGACACATACATAACGGGAGATGATTACAAAGGCGTTCATGCCGATTTAATTTCTGCTGATGGTAAATATCTTTTAGGAAGAATTAATGCTGACGGAGGTACATGGATTTCGTGCAAATGGACACTCAATGGCGGCAGTTACGAATTTGACGAAATTGCTCCATACTTAGTCGAATACAACGCAAGTAATTGGAGGTTCACTAGATTTCCAGAACCTGCCAACATTAACGGATTAAGCGTAATGGGTGAATATTCGTGCGGTGTAATCAGGATACCGCAAGGTGGAACTATCTTCGCTCCTATTCCTGCAAAATTTATACCTTATATTTATAAAATGTCGGATGACGCATTAACGGTATTTGATGAAGAAGCAGATTCGAGAGCATCTTTCGTTACCGATGATGGTACGCTTTTCTGCGCAAGTCCATATAGTTTTCCTTTCGGCAACGATAGAATTCCTTATGTCTATAAAAACGGAACAAAGTCAACGTTTTCGGAATGGGTAAACTCAACTTATGGACTGACGGTCGAAGATAAGGGACTTGTTACCGCTGTGGCAAAAGATTACAGCGTAGTGATATGGTTTACAAACGAATCAACAGGATTTGTAAATCATTTTATTATAGTAGAACCGTAAATTTAGCATAAAAAATTATAATCAGTCGGCGTAGAATTAGACGCCGACTGATTTTTTATTTCGCTCGCAACCGACAATAAATCAAAGAAATGATCTATGAAACGATATGCAGTAAACATTAGTATTACAAAAAAACACAAAATTTCATGTAACTGATTTAATAAAATTATTACCTTTGCCAAAAATATTTTCAACACAAAAAAATAAAATTAAGTATGAAACAAACCTTAACGTTCAATTTATCTACAATTTCGTCAACCGCAAGTAAAATAAATACGGATGCGTGGGATAAAAGTTTGGATGCTTTTGAAAATCGAGAGTATCACAAATCATTTAAAGAATTTTTAAATTATCTGAATCATGAATTTTTGAAGAAATATGGAAATTCAGCAGCAACCGAATTTAATATTCCGCACGGCTCAATAGTTGTGAATATTAAATTTGAAAATGAGCAACTTAAAATTACGGCGCCATTTTTATCGTTGCCCGAGAAAAATGCAATGCCTTTGCTTAGGCAAGTAGCAGGACTTAATTTCAATAATCTGAACCTTGCGCAGATTGTTCTGCACGATGGTAAATTAAATTTCGAATATTCGTGTCCTGTTGAACTTATAAATCCATGGAAAATATATTATATTTTCGATGAAATTTGTTTTACCGGCGACAAATATGATGATGAATTTGTTACAAAATTCGGAGCAGAACGAATCTACGAACCCAAAGTTACGCCTTATGACGCAAAAACAGTTGATGAAGTTTACAGTGTACTTCAATTGAGCCTGAAAGAATGTCTTGATAATGTTAAGTTTTTTGAAACCGACCGCAAATATGGATACGCATGGAATGTTATCGCAACAACATTTTATAAAATTTCGTATTATGCGCATCCGCAGGGACAATTGCTGAACGATTTGAGCAAAGCGGTTTACGAACACGATCGCGAAGATATTCCTCTTCCCGAAGTTGTAGCGCGAGGTAAAGAATTTATACAAAAATTAGCGGCAATACCAAAAGATAAATTTGCAGAAGATTTGTATTATGTAGAAGCATTTATTCCGCCCAAACGCCGTTCGAGCCTCGAAAATATCCAGCAAAATTTCGAGAAGACATACGAAAATATTTCTGCAGCATTTCAAAACGAAGATTACCTGTATGTTTGCGTTATGGTTACTTACAAATTCTACGAAATGTATTATTACAACAATTTGCAGGATGATGTGAACGGACTGGTAGTGGATGCCATGCAACGAGCATCGGCGCAACGCTTGGATGTCGCAGCCCCGATTCTATACAAAGCAATGGAAAAAATAATGAACGGCGATTTGGCTGTTGTTTCCGATTTTTCGGATTACGCAGCGCAAATTTCGGAAGGATTGAAAAGGATGATGTCATCGTTTTTTAAAAAATAACATATTTGTTATCTTATAATTTTTTTACAGTTAAACAAAAATCACATTTCTAAAAATTAAAAAAATGGATCAAAATATACACAAAACAATTTATAAAGTAAACCATGCCGACGGTACGGGCAGTTGTTTTTATCTAAAACAGCACAATATGTTTGTAACAAATTATCATGTTGTTGCAGGTTTCAAAAAAATGGCAATTCAGGACAACGAGAAAAATCTTTTTCTTGCAAATGTTGTGCTTGTAAATCCCGATCTTGACGTAGCCCTGCTTTTGGCTGAAGGCGATTTTTCTGATCTTCCTGAAATCAAAATATCAAAGTCGGGCGAAGTCAGCATCGGACAAAAACTGAACGTTGCAGGATATCCTTTCGGAATGCCTTTTACCGTAACCGAAGGAACAGTTTCTTCGCCGAAACAGTTAATTCAAAACAAATATTACATACAAACCGATGCGGCAGTAAATCCGGGAAACAGCGGCGGTCCAATGTTCAACGAAAACAGTGAACTTGTAGCAATCACAGCAAGCAAAATTACCGATGCCGACAATATGGGCTTCGGTATTCCTGTCGAAAGTTTGAACAAGGTTTTAAGCGAAATAGAATCGCTTGACAGAACAAAATTCAACGTACAATGCAGCAGTTGCGAATCACTAATATTCGACCAAACGGAATATTGTCCATCATGCGGCGAAAAACTGTCGGAAAATATTTTCAAAGAACAGCAACTCACCGATCTTGCACAATTCTGTGAAAAAGCAATCGAAGCAATGGGAATAAATCCTGTTATTGCACGTGTAGGCTACGAAGCATGGAAATTTCATAAAGGAAGTTCGGAAATACGAATGTTCGTTTATGACCGTTCGTATCTGTTCTGCACATCGCCGATAAATATTTTGCCCAAAAAGGATTTGGAACCCGTGCTTAAATACTTGCTTGGCGGAACAACACAACCTTATCAGTTGGGACTTGAAAATAATCAGATATTTATTTCGTATCGAATACATATTTCCGATCTTTTGTGCGAAAAATATGCGGATGAATTACGCAATAACATAACAAATCTTGCTTTCAAGGCAGATGAACTTGATAATTATCTTGCAGATACTTTCGGTTGCGAATTTTCGGAATATGCAAAGAAAGATGCGATATAAAAAAGCGTAAAATAAAAGTACCGGCAGGCTGTTTTTGCGTTTAACTTTGTAATTTTGACAATAATTTTTGAATAATTATTGCTGTGATGTAAAATTTTATTACTTTTGCATCCCCAAAATGAAGATAATAAGTTTTTTTATAAAGGAGGCGCGGTAGCTCAGCTGGTTAGAGCGCATGATTCATAATCATGAGGTCTCCGGTTCAATCCCGGATCGCGCTACATGACAAAAGTAAAGCAGATAAAGAAATTTAACTGCTTTATTATTTTAATCTCAATAAGTCAGGCTAATTTCCCTGTTCCTTTCTGTTGACGTAAACTTGCAGAAGCTTTTCGAGATTTACAGAATCCAAACGCCGCGCAAGTATTTTTTTATCTTTATCAAGCAAATAAATCTGAGGCGTAGTGGCTGTGTTGAATGTATTATAAATATTTCCTGTTCGATACGGATCCCATACATTAATCCAGTCAAGCTTGTTTTGTTCTATAAAATCCAGCCATTTTTGTTCGTCATACATAACATATACTGCATAAACTTCCAGTCCGAGTTCATTTTTGTATTTGTCGTAAATCTCCTTTATTCGCGGAGTTTCTTCTTTGCAATGTCCGCAATCGGTATCGTAAAAATACAATACTGTGTAATTTGCTGTAAGTCCGTGAATTGATTCGTAACGTTTGCCATCGGGCATTGGTAGCAACAGGTCGGGAGATATTCTTCCCATCAGCGTTGGTTTGTTGCGCTCTATAAAATTAATCAAGTCGGTTCTGAATTTTTCGGTTTCCCAAGTCGTTTCGGGTTTAAGATAATAGTTTTCGCCCAAGTATATCACTATTTCTTCGTGTCCCATAACTTTTGAAGCATAATAAAAATTGAATATATGCGAAAGCAAATATCTGTAAGTGCGCGAGCCAGTTTGCGTACGAGCCAGTATCTTATCAACACAGGGAATTATTGAATCAGGTTCTTTGAAAATCAAAACATTTTCGAGATAATAATCAAGCATATTGGATTCAAAAAACGGCGTTCTCAATATTCGTTCATCCTGAAAATCAATATTATCCAAAAAGTGTTCTTTATTGAACAGATAATAATTCATCGCTATTTTCCGTTCTCTGTCGGGTTCGTCTTCGGGCAAACTGAAATCGGGTTCGATAGGAGGTTTGAAGGCATTTACCACTGTTGCCAGAAATTTTCCTTTATATTTATTTATCAAACTGTCGGAAAAAGAAATCAGCGGAAGATTAAAATTCAGCAGTTCCGTTCGCAGCGCTTTCTGTTCTGTGCTGTTGTCGGCGCTTGCTTTTAATTTTTCTATCAGCGTTTCGTATTTTTTCTGATGCTGATTTCGATAGTCGAGATAAGCCAGCATTGCCGTATTTTCGGGCGAATTAACAAATTCGACTTCCGAATAATCGTCTTTGTTAGTTATTATTCCGAATTTTTCGTCGCCATCGGCTGAAATCAGAAAATCGAAGAGCGCCGTTCCGCCCACTGCAATAAAATACATTCCGCCTTCAAGCGTTCTTGGCTTCGAAAACGAAGTTTTGCCGTTTTTATCGAGTACGGCAGTGTCAACCGAATATTTTGTAGCACCACCGTGCACCGCCAGAAATATTGTTGAGTCTGCAAGTCCTTTTATCGTTACATCTATTTTGTACGATTGCGCCGACATCAGACTTACAGCGCAAATGAATAAAACTGTTACAAGTATCTTTTTCATTGTTTGTCTGTTTGTTTGTTTATTTGTTTGTAAACTCTTAAATTATTAATTGTTAATTATTTACGCCTGATGCTGTTCGCGGAGCAGGTCGTTTACCGTTTTCACGGGATTAAATGTTTCTATCGGTGTTTCGACAAAAAGGGTATTCCAATTGCTCATTGCTCCGTTCCAGAGTCCGGGCAGTTCGAGAACTTTAATTTCTTTTCCCGCTTTGCTTTTTTCGGATATAAAACCCGTAGAATCATCGCGAAAATCAGTGAGATTAAATTTCTCGCCTTTATAATTTTTAGTCCAGCAAACCAAATCCACAGGATTGAAATGTGTTGACGAAGCAAATATTTCCATTGCCGTTTTGTTGTTTTTGTCGATTTGCGAACTTTCAAGAATTTGCAGCGAAGTTGTTCCATCGTTTTCGGTTATCACAAAAGGACCGCCGCCCGGTTCTCCTTCGTTTTTCACCATTCCGCAAACTCTGACAGGACGATTTAATTTAGCGAGCAGAATTTCTTTGTTTGCGCCTTTTGGAAAATCGACGCAAAGTTTTTTGCTGAAAAAGTCAATTATTTCATCCGTTTTTGTATCATCGCCGCATTGCAAGCAATTTATATATTCGCAGATTTTATTTTTACAGTCAATCAGAACGCCTGCAATTATTTTTTTCCATCGTACTGTTTCATCAAGTTTTGTTTCGGGAACGACATTGTCTATGTTTTTTATGAAAATAATATCGCTGTTGATTTCATTAAGATTTTCGAGCAGTGCGCCATGTCCGCCTGGATAAAAAACCAGAGAGCCATCGCTGTTGCGGAAAGGTAAATTGTCTTTGGTAACGGCAATTGTATCAGTAGTTTTCTTTTGTGTCGAAAAATTTATTTTATAATTGATTCCGTAGCGATTAGCATAGGATTTTACGGCTTGATTGAGCAAATTTTCGAACAGCGCTACATGTTCAGTTGATACGGTGAAGTGTAAATTTGCAGTTTTTGCCGTTGTTTCTTGCGAATATACTGCCGCTTCGACCAAATGCTCTTCAAACGGCGTTCGCTTGAAATTTGCGTATTTGTGAAAAAGCAAAACGCCTTTTGGGAGATTTCCGTAATTCAAGCCCTGCGGAGTAAGCAGCGAATTTAGAATTTCCGCGTTTGAAGATATTTTGCATTTTGCCAAATCATCATAAAAGGCAAATTTTGTAATATTTTCAAAGAACTGTTTTATTGCGAAATTTGTACTGTTCACAATATCGGCATTTGCGCCTGCTTCAAGCATTTCTTTTGCTTCGAACAGCGATTTGAACATTCGCGAAGCCGCTCCCGAAGCAGGAACAAATTTCATTTTGCTTCCATCGAAGTTTTCGTAAATTTCTTCAAATTTCTTTTGTTCATCTGCCGAAAGCCGCAACACGCCACGGTCGGCGTTTGCCGCAGATTTTATATTCAAAAAAGGAAATCCTGTTTCAAATCGTTTTAACTGTTTCTGTACAGTTGTTTTGTCTATTCCTGTTTCACTCAGTTTATATAAATCTTTTTCGCTTAACATGGTTTGTAATTTTATTTATCGAACAATTTTATTTTAATTTTTTATCTTTTTTACATGCAAAATTAGTAAATTAATTAACAATTAATAATGAATAATTAAAAATTGTTGATTGCAAACAAGTATCTTTGCGAGGATAGCAACGCCAAAGCAAAAAAACAATTGAAAATGGGAAGTTGAAGTTTTAAGATTTTAAAATGAAAAAATCAGGAGAATTATACTTTATGCGGTATAATTTTGTGAATTATCAATATTATCTTTATTGACAGTTTTTGACTTCGTCAAGCGTAACAAGTTTGTTCACTATTGCAAATATTGTCAATCCGGCAGTGCTGTGAATTTGCAGTTTAGTCGTTATGTTTCGCCGATGGCTTATAACCGTGTGAGCCGACAAGCACAATTCTTCGGCGATTTGTTTGTTTGTCATTCCTTTTATCACGCAAACGATTATTTCTTTTTCGCGTACGGTGAGCGATTCGTTGTTTGTCTCCGATTCTGTTATTGTTGTCAGACTGTTTATTTTTTCTTTAATTTGCTCAACAGAATCGTATAAGGATATTGTTTCATCGTAATTTTTCAAAACGCAATTATCAATCAGCGAATTTTGCAGTGCAACATATTTCATGTCATTATTTGCCGATTCTTTTTTTATTTGCTGCAACGAAAAAAATCCCAATATCAACGGGTTTATAATTAAAATATCATATTTTTGCCTGCCAAGCATATTTCTCAGTTGTTCGGCATCTTCGATTTCGGATATTCCGCTATGATTGATATTTAATTGCTGCAAAATAGCGACAATACCCGTTCTGACAATAACCGACGATTCGGCAACTATTATTTTGAAATGCAAATTCATGATTTTTTGTCCGATTTTTTAAGTTCAAGTTCGACAATCGCAGGTACAAATAATTTATCTTCAACGGCATTGTGCAAAGCCAAATCGTTTTCGCAATTAAAAATATCAAAAAGTACATTGTCAATTTCGTTAGTACTTTCGGTTTCGTAATATTTAATCATTATGTTTTTAAATTCGGTGAGTTTGGCTTCAACCTGATTGTGCTGTTTGCTGAATATTCCAATATTGTATTTTGTTTTTTTTCTGCCTTCGATAAGCGAGCGCACGTATGGAAAAACCGTTTCTTCTTCGTACGACATGTGATTGCGCACTTCCGAAACATATTCGTCAAAATAGTAAAGCACGGCTTTGTTCAGGTCGTTTAGTTCCTGCGTGAGCGCTTTGTTCAATTTCTCGCGAATATCGGGCAGGCGGTAATTCACAAAATAATCGTGCGAATTGTGAAGATATAAAATCAGCGATGGTATAAACAAATCGTGACTGGTATTATTCGGATTTACGTCATCGCAAAGCAAAAGATTTACTATTGCAAGAAAGGTTTTGGTATCGACACGATTGTCGCTGCAAACTTCGCCTATGCTTTTGTCTTTAAATCCAAGCTTCATTCCAAATCGGCTAAGTACAAGCAAAGCCGGATAATTACTGCATATCAGATTGCTCATGCTGTCGGATTCTCTATATTTTCCTGTTTTCAATTTTGTCATAATATAATGTATTGGTTTATAAAATATAAACGGATTATATTTAATCGTTTTATTTTCACAGCCTCAAAAAACGGCTAATGATGTGCAAAGATATAAAAAATGCATTGATTATTTAATGATTTACGCGCTATAATTTTGTTAATTGTCAATATTCCGGATTAAATCGTTGATTTGCACCCATGCAATGTATTCCGAATCTTGACGTGGTTGTGTTCGTGTCATAAAAATCTGATTTTTAATTTTGTTTAATTTTAATATTTAATAATTTCAGCATTAATTCATTAAAAAAGTGTTGATTTTTAGCAAATTAATGCACATTATTTTACTTATTATAAACGAATTACAAGTTGAATTTTCTAATGATGTCCATTAGAAATAAAAAATGTTCATTATCAACTGATTGTACCCTACTGGATATTTTGGACTAATTACTTGAAGCATTAGTTTGAATAAAATATTTTTGATAAGTTCATTTGATCAATAGTTTGGGCTTTATGTTTATTTTCAATGTTTTTCAATATATCTGCAACTTTAAAATACTTAAATTCGTTAATATCACAATTATTGCATTCAAAATACGACTGTAAATTATATGATTTAAAAATATTATTAGCATCTTGCAAGTCCTCAATAACTTCTGTTGCCAAATCGCTACCGTATATTTTAGTCATATATGATTGAATTTCATACGAGTTTTTTCCATTTTTCAATAACGCAAAATAATCTTTGCATCCATAAAAATATAAATAATCTTGTAAGTCTTTATCATTCAAATAATTTTTTAGATATGAATACGCTTTATCAATTTTTCCTAATTTATAGCTTGCCATACTTAAAAAAAGGTCAATGGTTAAACCGGTAGCTTCTTTATCTGTATTATAAAAGAATAACTTTTCAAAATCTATATAGTTTTCTTTAATTGCAATATAGTTTTCTTCCAATAATGACAATAGAGAGGTTAATTCATCTTTTGTTAATATTGAAGTATTATTAATATTATTAATTAAAACATGCAGATTGTTATAAAGCACATAAGCAGATTTATTTCTTTTATCATGACTTAATCCGGGAGCTACAATGTAATACGAATTAAATCCTAAATATGAAACATCTCGAATATAAAGTTGTGACCCTAATTCATCTATTAATTGCACCAAGTATTTTAAATCAGATTTATTGCTTTTTCCTAAGTTAAAGTTTAGACCTGTAAATTCGTAAGTGAAATCATCACTAAATATAGAATCTGGCCATTGTCCTGTTGAATTTTTAATAATCTTTGCTAAATTAATATTTTCAGCATCTAATATATCTAATCCATTATATTTTACTTTTTCTATAAAATCACCATAATCACATTTATTTATTAATCTAATTCCAAAAAAACTTTGATGGAATTCTGTTAAACATCTTTCTAATGCAATTACAGGCCATGGATCCGAGCCGATTTTAACATTATATTTTCTCGAATTTTTATCAATTACAATAACGCCTATAACGGGTAACCCTTTACCTAATGAAAAATCTTTAATAATCAATTCCAACCCTTTTTCTTCAAGTTTTTTTAGTGCATTATATATTGGATATTCCATAAAATAATCATGAGGTATTGTAGGCGGAGTAATTTTATTGCTATATACTTCAAAAATGGCATATCTCTCCAAAATTTCAGATATACCTTGAATCAAAGCCTCTTCAGGAGTATTACCTGCACACAGCCCATTTGAATCAGTACCGTAAAAAAGAAGAACTATTGGTAAATAATCTGTTGTATTATTTTTTTGATTATAGAAAGGAACACAAATCGCGTTCTTATATTTAAGTATATTAATAATAAAATCTGTTAATTCATCTTTGTCGTTGATTAAGAAAAATTTACCTAAGATTTCGTAATTTTCATCAATCATTTTAGCCACTTCAACAATTTTTTCATCAGGGCAAAATACAAAATCTAATTCTTTGTTTTCTAATTTTAATTGTTTTTTAAATGCACAATTTTTATTATAATATTTTGAAAAAAAGAAAGAATTTATTAAAAAATTATTTTGAAGTCTTTCCATAAACTCGGCATAGGCGCTGGCATAAGCATATTCTATACTCGTTCCCTTGCCATTAGTGCCAATATTAAATTCCATTAAGTTATCATTAGATATTACAATTCTACAAGTAAAATAATCACCATCTTGTATAAATTTTTCGGAAACAAATATACCAAGATCATTCAATATCGTGCGAATTTTATTAATAGTAATTAATGGCTTTTCTTCTTTATACGGTTTTAACATTTTGTTCATAACACTATATTTTAATTTAGTTCAAAAATTCATTTTTATAATCTTTGTTTTTCATCTGCGTTTGAAGGCAAAGATATTTGTGGCGTTTTGTTATACCAGTTGCCGAGCCTCCACGACAATGTTAATCTAAATATTCGGGTATCAGAATAATTCCGGTAAATCTGTTTAATACCACCACTTATGTAAGTATATTCCGGATTTGCTGTTTTAAAAATGTCGCCGACCAAAAACCTCGCTTCAAACCCTTTTTTACTGTTTATGTAATTAAATCCAATATCTATTTTGAAAAAATTATTCATCGATCTGTAATTATATAAACCGGGAAACCTTTCTTCTAAATTGCAAACTATCTGAAATTTTTTGTTAATGCGAAATGTATTATTCGCTATAAATCTGCTACTTATACCGGACATATTTGAAAATTCTTTTTTATTTGAATGATATTCGGAATAATCAAGATTGCCCTGTAAAACTGTTTCCAGCCAATTATTCAATTTAAAAAATTTATAGACACTGATCCCATAAATATTCACATTAAAAAAGTTGTCTGTTTGCTGTACCTGTTCCAAAATATTGAGGGAATCAAGAACTACATATTGTCCTGTTTTATCATCTTGACGAGTGTAATATATTTTTGTACTGAATGTATGATTATGCACATAAGTTAATTCCAGATTTTTGATATACGATGGTTTTAGAAAAGGATTTCCTACACCATAACTGTATTTGTTGATGTACCATTTAAAAGGATCCAAGTATTGATAGGGAGGTCTTTCTATTCTGCTGGCATAACTGAGTGAAATACTGCTTTTGTTATTCAACTTATGAGAAATATAAATTGATGGAAAAAAATCTGTATAATTATCTTTGTACTGTTCATTTGTAATTAAGGAATTGCCGACAGTTTGAGTCATTTCTGAACGTATTCCTGCTTTGAAAGACCATTTTGGAATGGTTTTTTCCATACTGTAATACACTGATTGCACATTCTCTGTATATTTGTATTTATTTGACTGCGAAGGATCCAATATATTGATATGGTCAACAAAGTTAAATAATTCATTATCAGAGGAAGTTTTAATAAATGACAGTTTAAGACCTGCATTAACCGTACAGTTAAACAGAGGAAAAACGAAGTCTATTTTTGGAGTTAAAATATTATAATTCTGACCTCCTTTTGTATAATAATTATCAGTTGTTGAATTTACACTGTTTATTTGCGTTAAAGAAGAAAAGCCTCTTCTCTTTTTAGTGTGATTATTAAGATAAGCCATACTTGCCGTAAAGTATGATTCCCTGTTCGGAAACAAATGCTTAAAAAACACTTCGGAATTGAATGTGTAATTATTTGTTATCATTGTTCCAGTAGAATATATAATTGAATCTGTCTGATTATTGGCAGAATTAACAAAAGAGGTTTGGTTTTCGATATCGATCATTGTTACTTTGTTATGCAATGGTATTTGAAAATCAACAATAATATTTGAATTTTTATTGAAATTATACCCTAATTTTGCCTCTGCATCAGAAATATTAAAACGCCATTTTCTCGGATTAAATGTGCTTATTGTTTCATCGGGAAAATAATCGTAATAGTTAATTTGATTTAAGACTAATGAATTCCAATGGTTTATATTAGCCTCAAAAAACATTCTTCCACCGGTATAATTTACAAATGCAGAAGCCATGTAAGATGAGTAAGTGCCTTGAGTATAACCTGTTCTAAAATATTCTTTCCAGCCCGGAAGAATATTTTTTTTAGTTACTATTTTAATAATTCCCGGATTACCTTCTGCATCGTATTGAGCAGGAGGCGAGGTTATTATTTCTACACTGTTTATAATATCGGGTGGAAAAGAGTTAAGATAGTTTAATAACGATTGTCCTTCCAGTCGTACAATCCTGTCGTTAATATACACAATGACAGATGATTTGCCGAAGATATTTAAACTTTCTTCGGAGATATTTACAGCTGGTAACTGCTTCAAAATATCAGTGATTTCCTTACCTTTGGTTTCGATGTTGCCGTCAATATTTATCACAAATCTGTCTGATTTAGCCTGAATGAAATTTCTTTGTTCAATTATTGTGGCTTCATTAATAATAAGCGGATCAGGCTGTAAAATAAAATTGATAGTTGTGTCGTTGTTCAAAGCAACTTTTTCTCGAACAGTAGAATATCCTAAAATATTGACTAACAACTCACAATCGCCTGTTTTTGTCGCCTCTAAAGAATAATATCCCATAGAATCGCTTAATGCGTATTGATGATAAACATATTCAAATAGCAGTTGAATATTGGCAAATTCAACAGGCTCGCCAATCGGATTTTTTATATTTCCTTTGATAATGAGTGTTTGAGAACGCAACTCATTTACGCCTGATACAAATATTATAACAAGAAAGAACTTAAACAGTTTGAACATAATATGATTAGTTTTTTTTGTCATTAAAGTTAATATTATTGCCGCTAATTATTACAGGATGCAGTTGAATATACAATTTAATTATTGCACTCCAATAAATATTGAATGTTTTACAAAAGTACAAATATGTTTTTCTAAAAAATGCTTTTTTGTGTAAATAAAATTTCACACTTTGTGTAATTTTATTTCACACTTTCGGGTAAATATTTGCTATTGAACTATATAATGCCAAAATAATCATAATATTCCGAAAATTCAGATAAGTCAGAGTAGGTTACGTCGGCGTACCCGCCGACTTTTAAATCATAATAGTCCGAAGATTCAGATAAGTCAGAGTCATTGGTGGATTCTTCTTTTTCTTTAAAATGTTTAAAGAAGTCATAATTTAATACTTTTGATATTTGCAACAGCAGTGCAGTGTCAACGCTTGGACGCTTAAAAATATCATATACGTTTTCGCGAGTTTTATTTATTAGCTTTGCAAATTCGGCAACAGTAAATGCACTTTGATTTACCTTTTGCCGTATAATGTTGCCTATATGAACTTCGTTTTTTTTCATTTTTATTGTAAAAAAAGTCTGCTTTAATATGAATACGTTTTATATGTTTTTACAATTTTACTCGTTGCAAATTTAATAAAAACATTCCTTAATTATGCAAATGCCTTTCAATTTATTTCACAAATTTCTTATAAACAATTAATTATAAGGACACATAAATGTTAAAACACATCATATTTTCTTGCAGGACAGTAAAAACTATGGTTACATTTTAAAATAAAACGGATAAAAAAAATTTAAATATTTCATTTTAGAAAATTCAATTTCTGTATTTTTTTACTTATCCAAAAATAAACGGGAGCAGTAGCAAATCCGCCAATTACATCAATCAAATAATGTGCTTTGAGATAAACGGTAGAACAAATCAGAACGAAAGCAACAGGAATGAGTATGTAAAATATTTTGCGCGAATATTTGAAAATAAAATACATGCAAATCAAACAAATGCCTACATGCGAACTCGGAAATGCTCCTGTCGGTTTTTCGCCTATTGCCTGTAATTCGACAAGCGTATTACGAAAAAATCCTTCGTTGCTTATCATATTGTCGGGTGCGTTGAAATAAAACTGAGGTCCAACAACAGGAAAAATTATAAATGTTATATAATAAATAAAAAACGCACACAGTATTATGAATGCCGTGTGCTGCATGTATTTTTTGTTTTTTGCCAAAGCGGTGAAAATGGCTAACATGATAATTAAATAATACGATATGTATCCGAAATTCATCAGTTCGTTTATCCATGTTTGCGGAAAGTATTTGCTAAATTCGAGACTCGGCTGGCATCCAAACAGAAATTGATCGACATCGACAAAATAAGTATCTAAATTTCCGAATATGTTTTCGTTCATAAAATATGTTTCGGGATACCAGTATGCAATAAAAGCAACAGGAACTGCATTGCGGGCAAACCAAATCAGATTTGTGGCTTTGTTTTTGTATAAGAAACGCAGCGCAAATATCAATGCAATAAACAGTATTCGGTACAAAATCATCATTGCCGTATTGCTGTCTTTTGCGCCGAAAACGATTATGAATAATGCCGTAAGAAAGGCGTAAACTATACTTAATTTTTCGACAGGAAAAAGGCTTTTCCAAATTGTTGAAACAGTTTTTTTTAAAATTAATGTATTTTTTACAGTCATCTGAGATTTTTATGTAAATAATTTCTTTTTATAAAATTCAATTTCTATTGTTTCTTTTATTCCCTGCATCAGATTGTAGTCGGCAACGAAATTTGCATCGTTTTGCAATGCTTCTGTTTCGCATTTCCAGTTTCGCGCTTTCAGAATATTATATTTATCGCGGTTCAGAACGGGAGATTTTCCAAACCATCCGTAAATTGTATCAAGCGAGAAGCAAATTATTTTAAGAACAAAAACGGGAAGACATATTTTTACTGTAAATCTTTTTCCGAGAAGCGTTTTTACCGTTTGTGCATATTCTTTGCCTGTGTAAACATTGCCATCGCTTACAAAATACGATTTTCGAGCGATTTGTTTTTCTATCAGCAGAAAGATTGCCTTTGCCAAATCTTTTACATAAACGAAAGTCAGATATTGAGGTTTGAGTCCTATCGAAGGAACAATGCCTTTTTTAACTGATTTCAAAAACGCCAGATAATCTTTTTCGCGCGGTCCGTAAACTCCTGTGGGACGAATGAAAAGATAAGGAAAATCGCTAATGTTTGCAATAAAGTTTTCCGCATTTATTTTGCTTTTGCCGTATGCTGTGTTTGGGTTTGGCGCATCGCTAAGTTTTATCGGCTCTAATGTTTTTTCGTTTCCTGCTCCCCAAGCCGAAAGGCTGCTCATGTAAACAAAGATTTTCGGAATCATTTCCGCTGCGCAAAGAGCCTCGACAAAGTTTTTTGTAAACGTAAAATTTATCTTTTCAAAATCGCTTTTTCTGTCGCATTTTGTAACTCCTGCATTGTGTATAATATAATCCCATGCGCCGTTTTGCCGTTTAAATTCATTTAATTGAGAAATCAGACTTTCTTTGTCGGCATAATTAATGTCGATAAATTTTATTCGCTCGTCTGCAAGATATTTTTTGCTGCTCGAAGCGCGTATTCCTGCATAAGTTTCAAAGCCTTGTTCAAGCGATTTTTCGACTAAAAAACTGCCGATAAAACCGCTTGCGCCGGTTATTAATATTTTCATTTTTATTTATTTTCTCAAAAAATTATACAAAAGTATAAAATAATGTGAATATTGGAATATTAATTATGATAATCTGTTAACGACAGAATGAATAAAGAAAAGCAGGAAGTTTAACGAAACATTCAGGAAACCCTACGAAATATTTTGGAAATACAGCATGAAAATAATTGTTAATCAATTAATAATTAACAATTAATAATTAATAATTAAGAGAAAAATAATGGCTTGCGACTAACGGCTAAAATAGAAATCAATCAAAATTTATGTTTATGCAATTTAAGTTCTTTTTTGTCGAAAACGGCATATTCTCTGCCGTGAATCCATTCGCCTACTATTGTGAAAAGACTGCCGTTCTGCAATTGTAACTGTATTGGCGTATGTCGGTGTCCGAAAACGAAAAAGTCAATATGTTTTTCATTAAGTTTTTGTTTTGCAAAGGCAAGCAGTCTGTCGGTATTTTCGTTAAATGTTTCAGACAGCCCTTTGCTCAATCTGCTGTGTTTCGACCATGCTTTTGCTATTCCAATTCCTGCTCGCGGATGCAAAAATGCGAATATCCGCTGAATTAATTTACATGAAAATATTCGTTTCAAAAACATATATCCTTTGCTGTCATTTCCAAGACCATCGCCGTGCGCAAGGAAAAATTTCTTTCCGTACAAAGTTGTTTCAAGCGGTTTTTTGTGAACTATTACTCCTGTTTCGTTTTCGAGATAATCAAATGTCCACATGTCGTGATTTCCTGTAAAAAAATGTACAGCAATTCCGCTATCCGTCAATTCGGCAAGTTTTCCGAGTACGCGAGTAAATCCGCGCGGAACAACATATTTATATTCAAACCAGAAATCGAAAATATCGCCAAGTAAGAAAACGACTTCGGCATCTGCCTTTATTTTATCAAGCCAGTTTACAAAAGCATTTTCGCGCTCCGCTGCATTTGTTCCTGCGCTCAAACCGAGATGAACATCGGCGGCAAAGTATATTTTTGCAGAATGATTATTGTTGTTTTCTGCCTGATTTTCCATTTATTTACACAATAATTGAATTTGATTTTCGAGTTCTTCGCCAAAAATATCGCGTGCAACAAACTGTCCATCTTTGTCGAGAATGAAATTTGAAGGCAATTTTCTAATGTTATACAATCCAAATGGAATACTGTTTGAACCTTTGAAATCGCAAACGTTTATCCATGTTAATTTTTGATTGTCAATTGCCCGAAGCCACAATTCGCGTTCGGTGTCGAACGAAACCTGATAAATTTCAAAGTTTTTTGAATGATATTTTTCGTAAATATCTGTTAACAGTTTATTATCGAACTGATTGTCTTTGATTTCGGAACTCCAGAAAGTCAGCAAAACAGTTTTGCCCTGCAGCGACGAAAGTTTTATTTTTTTCCCATTACGGTCGGGCAATTCAATGTCGGGATAGGATATTTCTTCGATTGGCTGCGATTCGAGTTTGTTTTTCAGATTTAACAGCCGTTGCATTTCGTTGTAATCGCGTTTCACGACTGTCATATATTCCGCCTGCGAATATTTCACATCCATCGAGTCGATAATTACTTTATAAAATAAAAAATCGTTTTCGTCTCCGAATATTTTCGCTCCGCTCGGATATTGCTGATACAGCGCGAATATTGCCGCATACGATTTTGGATGACTTACGATAAATTTTATATTATTGCGTTTTTGTTCGATGATTTTTTTTGCAAGTGCAGTTTTTGCCGACTGCAAATCGTTGTCGGATGTTTTTTCGCTGTTTATGATTTTTCTTAACGAATCTATTGCCTGCGATGTTTTGCTCATTGTTTCCGAAAGTTCTTTTACATACGCCGAAGTTTGCGAACCTTCGACAGTATAATTTCCTTTTTCGTATTTGATATTAATTTTTTCGCCATCTTCGGCAAGCAGCATCAACAGTTGTTTTCCTTTTTTGTTTTTTATTATTAGAAAGGCAGGTTCGGCTGTAAGTATTTTTAAATCAGTCGAAAATTTCCCGTCGGCATTGACCTGTACCGAATCTAAACATAAGGTAAACGATGCCGTTTTTTGTTCGATAATTATTTTTTCGTTCGATATATTGTCAAAAGTTCCGTTTATAAACACCGAATGTTTTTTTGTGCAAGATGCAAAACAAATCACCGCAAACAGTAGAGTTATTGATATTTTTCTTTTCATTTTTGAAGTTTCTTTTTTCAGTACAAAGATATATTTTATTTATTCAATTTCGTAAAAATAATTACAATTAACATTATTCGCAACCTGTTGTTTGTAATTTAGATTTGTAAAGATTTTATTTTGTAGCCGTTTTCGGGTTCAATGCATCGTCTGATGATTCGGAAACAGAAATTTGCTTTTTTCTGAAAGTGATTTTGCTTTCCGTACCATTCAGCAAACGTTTGATATTGTTACGATGTGTGAAAATAATCATACATGCGACAGCAAGGCTGAATATTTTCATTGTCAACGTTTCGTATTCGTTGAAAATTTCACCGAAAACGATAATTACAATTAAAGGAAAACAAATTGCGGCAATTACCGAACTGAACGAAACATATCGACTTGTCAACAGGCAAAGTCCAAAAATTCCGAATACCATCAACATTGCATAAGGATGCATCGCCAGAATTACTCCTGCTGTTGTTGCAACTCCTTTTCCGCCTTTAAACTTTGCAAATATTGGAAAAATATGTCCGGCAACGACACAAATGCCAAGCAAAATCTGATAACTTACATAAGGATTTGTTTCGTGTTGAAAATCTGTAAGTCGAACAAGCACAACGGCAAATACGCCTTTCAACAAATCAAAAATAAAAACAGGAAGCGCAGCCTTTGGTCCAAGTACCCGTAAGATATTTGTTGCTCCTGCATTTTTACTTCCATAGTTTCTTATATCAATTTTAAAAAACCGTTTGCCGACAAAAATTGCCGTCGAAATCGAACCTGCCAAATAAGCAATTACAGGTAAAAAGCATTTAATAATTAAACTCATCTTCACATTTTATTTGCGACAAAAGTACTCAAATTTCCCGAATTACAAGCAGACGCAAAAAATGTGGTCTGTATTCTGTCTTTCGCTGTCATGATAGCGCAAAGTATAAATCAAATATTTTCGGTAAGTTTTTGGACTAATCTGAAATTGTGCAGAAATTCTTTTGCAAATACACGGATAACAGTATATGCAGGTATTGCAACAAGCATTCCCAATATTCCGGCAATATTTCCGGCAATAAGCAAAACTATAAAATTTTCGAGAGGATGCGATTTTACGCTGTTTGAATAAATCAATGGTTGAAAAACAATATTATCAATAAGTTGCACTATTATAAATATTATGATTATAGGAACAATTATTCCGATATTGCCTGTTGTAATAAAATTTGCATCGGTGGCTAAAGCAACAATTACAGTGAGAATCCCGCCGACAAGAGGTCCGACATAAGGAATGACATTAAGGATTCCTGCCGACAAGGCAATAACTACTGCAGTCGAAAATTTCAAACCGCCGAAAAGCGTTAAGCCTGCAACCAGAAAAGTCATTACGCATATTATTTCTATCAACATTCCTATAAAATATCTTACCAGCAAGGTATTTATCGACTTCAAAACACGCGCTATATTTTCTTCGTATTTTTTAGGAAACAGAATTGTTATACCCGCCAGAAGCAGATTGTCTTCTTTGAGAAAGAAAAAAGTGATGAAAAGCACACAGAATATTGCTATTACGAAATTTATAATCATATTGGCAACAGAGCCGAAAATAGAGCCTATACTCGAAAAATTAAAATAAGAAGTCAAATTTTCGGTAAGAAACTGATTGATTGAAAAGGTATTTGAGTCGGGAATTAATTTGTTGATTTGCTGTTCCAATCCGTTCAGCGATTTGCTTATCTGTCCAACAAGTTGCGATATGTTTACAGTCGAAAGTTCCTGCAATTGCGAACTTATCAAAGGAATAAAAGTGTAAAGAAATATAAATATCACAAAGCAAATAGTTGTAAGGCTTAATGCTGCGCTAAGCCAGTGCGGACAAAAATATTTGCCGAATTTCAATTTGTCAAAAAAATTTACAAGCGGGCGACCTGTAATCGAAAGAACCGCTGCAATCAATATATAAATTATGATATTGCTGAAATACCAGGTAATAAAAAGCGCAATGGAAATCACTGCTATAATAATTATATATCGTGCAAGTTTGTTCATTTGTTTATTTCTAAAAATACAAAAATACTGTTTTTTTTGGTTTTTTCATATTTTTAAAATTATTTCATCGTCTGAAAACGACAGCCAGTTATCTTCGCCCTTTTTTCTATATTCAATAAAAGGATGTATATCGGTTCCCATTGTTTATATTGTTTCAAATTTATTCTTATACTTAATTTCGTATTCCCATCCACTTCCGCCAACTTCGCCTTCAACAAATGTGCATTAATAAACTTTTTAAGTTCACGCATCTGACAACTGTTGCCGTTTTTTGAGTTGCTGATAGTAGTCGTTTTGTTCTTTTACTTCACCGTTGCTGCCAACTATTACTCTCGTGCTTCCCAAGTGGTCGGTAATGAAGTAAGTTATGTCGTAACTGCTATTGGTTTTGGTTATACGCCCGCCGCCGGCAATACCTGCGCCTGCTGCAAATGCATTCGCAGCAAAGGCAAGTATTAGCGTTATGAGGGCGAGTTTTTTCATTTTGCAAAGTTAATGTTGTTATATTATTCTTTTACATGTTAATATTAGTTTTTATACAGAGTAACGAAAAATGCTACAGTAGAAAGTTTATATTTCATTAATACAACAATGGATTAATGAATTACTACAGGATAAAAGTGATATTTTGATTTACGTTTGAATGATAATATCGGAATTGTTTTATTTTTACCTTCTTGTTGTATTCCGTTGATGTTGATTTCCAAATATTTTATGTTTTTTAATTTTTCCTTGAAATGAAAGCGAAAATATTTATATTCATTTACATCTAATGTGTCATTTAACCCAAGTTGCTGTTGTTTCGTTAAATACACATAATGTAAATTAGGCTGATTCCCTATCAATTCCTTTATTTCAACAGGGTATATCTTTCTTTTTCTATTTGTAACAAACTGAATATTGTTAATGTATATTCTATAACTACCTTGTATCAGAAAATGTATATCAATGTCCAATTTTGTACAGAAATCTTCTTCCAAAAATATTGGTACGATAGGTATTGGTATGAATGGAAGGCCTCCAAACATAAAATCAGATTCTTTATTTTCTCTGTTTACACATAATAATACAGTATCTTGTTCTATTATATGATATAATTCTGTTTTCCCTACATATATGATAGTGTCATGCCAAGATGTATTATTATTATTGCAATAGGATATACTCCTATAAATAACAGAACACGAACTTATTGTCAATATAAATACTGATAAAAAGAACATTTTATTTAATATATTAATATTTGTCATTATAGTTGCCATATGAATTTTACCAGTTATCATATTTTTTCCCTTGATACCAACTGTCAAGTCTAATATGTTTGACAGGTTGTATTCCAATATCATAATAATCATAGTGATATGTTACTTTTGAACCATCCCACCTGATATGCAATTCATTGAATTTAATTGTTTTGTAATCTCCAAAATCTATGCTTAACGTAGCACGCAGATTTTGATCCGGATATGTTTCTTTGTACAATTCTGTCAATTCATTCCATGTTGCTAATTGATCTTCACCATCATATTGATATATTTGTGTTGGATCTTTCCAACTTTCTAATTGTTCTGCTCTTGTTAATTCATCACAATTAAGTCTTTTTTCTGCCTTACTCATTGCTTCCCTATTCGCTGTTTTTTTCATATATCGAACGGCTCTATCTACTACCCATCCTACGGTAGAACCGATTGCGCCATCTCTGAAGCCATTCCAAAATTTGCCGCGCATAGCAACAGATGCAAGTCCTCCCGATACACCGCCTGCTGCCGTATGATATAATCCCTGTCCTACTATACTGTTTATTTTTAATGTGCTTGTTAAGCCGCCAAACAAACCTGTTCCTAAACCTATTAATCCTCCCTGTAACGGATTGCCACCGCGAAAAGCAGAATTGAAAGTGCCTGAATAAAATCCTCCTACTCCTGATGAAATTACTCCCGCAAGTCCTGATGACATTCCATTAGCAATCAATGAACCTGCAACTCCAGTACCTATTCCATAACCAATTAATGAAGTCGCTGCGCCGATTAATCCCTGCCCTATCGCTTTCAATCCCCAATTATGAGTTGATATTCCGTGTGATACATAATTAACAATAAATCCGACTGCTGCAGCAAGAAACCAAAATTGACCGTTTTTATCAACTCTAAATACAGGATTATTTCCGCAGTAGCCGTAAGGTGTTTCCCAAGGGCGGCGGTACGATTGCGGGTCATGCGTAAACCACCTTCCCAGAAAGTCATCGTACATTCGGCTGCCGAAGTCCATGTAATTTATTTCGGCTGTGGTTTGGCGTTCTTTGCCGCTAAATGTGTAACGGTTTGTTGAGGTCATAAGGTTGCTGTTTACATGCCTCATGCCAAAAGGATAGTAGTCGTTTTGTTCTTTTACTTCGCCGTTACTGCCAACAATTACTCGCGTGCTTCCCAAAAGGTCTGTTATGTAATAGTTTATTTCGTAGCCTGTGGAGGTTTTCTGTATTCGCCCGCCGGCAATACCTGCGCCTGCCGCAAAAGCGTTCGCAGCAAAGGCAAGTATTAGCGTTATGAGGGCGAGGTTTTTCATTCTTCCTAATTTTCACATTTTATTGACCATACGGCGGATACATTTTCACGTTTTTCATTTTCTCGCTTGGCGGATAATAAATATAATATCCTAACTTTTTTAAGTCATCGTTATTTATGTGCATATCATATCGTCTTATAATATTATAATTTTGACGAATTTGTTCCCATGCATATCTATCTACTGTGTCTTTACTCAAAATAAATATCCTTATGGTATCACAATTATGACTCTGTATAGATATCATCTGCACATTCTTTTTATTACTCAATGTACAATAAAATGCACCCAATCCGTATATTTCGGGTAAGGTAGTATCAGGGCAGATAATATTGTCTTCGCCTGTTTCTATTTTTGTTATAA
This sequence comes from Prevotellaceae bacterium, assembly GCA_031269545.1. GTDB lineage: Bacteria > Bacteroidota > Bacteroidia > Bacteroidales > UBA932 > JAIRKV01. The sequence goes on along the minus strand of JAISYZ010000097.1, from coordinate 1,806 downwards.
TAATTATATCGTCGGTAGAAGTATTTATATAATCGTAAACAACATATCCTTCATATTTGTCATACGGACAACCAACTACCGCAAAACATAATATAATTATTAATATAAGAAAACTATTTTTTTTTATATTTCGTAACATATTTAAAATTTTACACATTCAATCAAAACAACTTAAAATATAACATCATCAAGATTCAAAGGATATTCAATAAAATAATCTCCTGACCAATCAACACCATAGTGAATATAGAAATAATAGGCTGCCTCTCTGTTTGCCGCCATTTCTTTTCGATACACATCATGAGATGTCAAATATGCCTTGCCTCCCCATGAATATTTTCTATAAGCATAATTTTTTTTACTGTTCATAGCGCTAAAAAAGCTCGGCAATCCTACTTCGAACAAATATCCCCAGCCCATTTCCTGACTTTGTATATAATGTCCGTATTCATGCATAAATAGAGGATCGTTTATAACAGTAAATTTGCCATTAGGTTCATATATATTTTTATCATAACTTTCTCTAATATCAATATTTATATAACTTCCTAATGTAACTCCCATTCTATATTTTGAATTTGCATTTATAACATAAGTAGCGCCATCAAAATAACGAACCTTATCTACCTGCCATGTAATATTTCGGATATGCGACCATTCGTTACCAATGAAAGTTTGCGGCAGTTCCCATGTAAAACGTGAAACGATTTGATGAGGATTTCCCTGAAACAGTCCCCAATTAATTTTAATAGAATTTCTAAAGCCATCCCATGTAGATTTGGCTACATCTTTGATTCCATTCCAAACTTTTTCAAGAATATTTTCCCCTCTCCCTTTTAGATTAAAAATTCCTTTCCAAAAACCACTTACCGCACCCCACAATGAACTGAAAAAGCCTTCCCCATCAGGGTCAATCATAGTTACCGGATTATTCCCACAGTAAGCATAAGGGCTTAAAGGATAATACTCTTCAGCCAGCGGATCCTGTGTAAACCATCTTCCCAGAAAGTCATCGTACATTCGGCTGCCGAAGTCCATGTAGTTTATGTCGGCTGTGGTTTGGCGTTCTTTGCCGCTAAACAAATATCGCGTGTTTGGGGCTTGCAGGTTTGCACCTTCCCAGCGTTTACCAAATGGATAATAATCGTTTGTACCTAATACAGTTCCGCTCTGGCTTACTACAACTCGCGTGCTTCCCAAATGGTCGGTTATGTAATAGTTTATTTCGTAGCCTGTGGAGGTTTTTTGTATTCGCCCGCCGGCAATACCTGCGCCTGCTGCAAATGCATTCGCAGCAAAGGCAAGTATTAGCGTTATGAGGGCGAGGTTTTTCATTTCCTTTTAATTTTTTTCTGTTTTACTTTTTTAGCCTTTTTCATTTTTTCCATATATGCTTTCCATTCTTCTTTATTACACCAAAACCATTTTTCTTTTTGGTTCAAGATACTTTAAGCATCCATTTAACCTTTGTTTAACGACTGTAAAATTACAACTTTTTTTGAAACATAACACATATATTATGATAATTTAATTGGATTAAGTAAATGTTCATAATTAGTTTATATAAAATATTTAGTCTGTCTTTGTATTCTGTTACAGTAAATACGATAAGCAATGGGAAAGATAAAGAAACTGGAATTGACAGCTATCCAGCGCCAGCAACTCGAGAATGGCTTTCGCAATGGCCCGACCCACTGTTTCCGGATGCGTTGCCGTGCGGTTCTGCTCAAAGCCGACGGACTGTCGTCCGTGAAAGCAGGCGAGCAAACGGAGATGAGTTTGGTATCCGTGAATGCGTGGATGCAA
>JAISYZ010000060.1 GCA_031269545.1 Prevotellaceae bacterium | reverse complement strand
AACTTTACGTTTAAGTTATTGGAATTGGAAGATGGGAAGGGTTGCATTGCAGACACGACAGATGCAGTTAACAATACCTTGGAAGCCTCAGTTTACGTACGCGAACTTCCGACAGTAAGCATGCCGAATACAGCAGTATGTAAAGACGACAATGTATGGATAACCTTTATAGGCAAGCCGCCGTTTACATTAGATTATAAAGTAAACGGACAGCAACCTGGTTATTATCATTTGCCAACAGTGTTTAAAGAATTAAGTGATTCAACTTTTGATAGCACTGATTACAATGAGGTGTCATTAAACCAATTCGGCAATGTTTATTATGCAGAAGTAAAAGCAGGAGAAGCAGGTAATTTTGAATTTATATTATTAGGTGTTACAGATGCTTATAATTGTACAAATTACAAACCGGATACTGTGAATATAGAAATATTACATCTGCCCGATGCAAGTATTACGGAAAAAACAGTATGTGCTAACAATTATATACGTATAGATTTTACAGGTACGCCTCCTTTCAAAAACATTGAGGTGAGCTTCGAGATATTAGGAGGGGCTTACCACAAATACACACTCAAGCATGGTGTAGATAGTGTAAATGATACTTATATACTTGTACCTTTAGACAGTGTAACAGATAATTCAGTAACAATAGGAGAAGGACAATATAAATGTATAATATCCTTGGAAGATGGTAATGGTTGTGTTAATCCTATTATAGAGATAGACACTATAACTGTTCTTCCGCGACCAACTGTAAGTATGTCTGATAATCCTGTATGCGCAGGCGACAATGTACAGATAGACTTTGAAGGCACACCGCCGTTTACATTGTATTATAGTGTAAATAATGCCAATCCTGCAAATATAGGATTACCATATCCTTTGTATGCAACTCAAGATACTGCAATAACAGCAGGCAGCGCAGGAACCTTTGCATTTGTATTGGATTCATTAATTGACGCTAATGGCTGTGTAAATAAATTAGATCAAACGCTTAGTCTGACTGTAAAAGCACATCCTACAGTTAAGATGTTAGATTTGGATAATGATACTATATGTTTGGGCGAATCTAAGACCTTGGTATTTACAGGCGTGAAGCCCTATGATATAGAGTTCCGTTCAAATGGACAAACTTATCACAGGACGAATATAAATGTAGATACACTGGCAATAACATCGGCACACACTGGATTGTTTGGCTTCAAGTTAGTAAATCTGACAGATGCGAGCGGTTGCTCTTACGATGCAGCGAACAGCACCGATACGGCAACAATATTTGTAAACAAATTGCCGACTGTAAGCATGCCGAATACAGCAGTATGTAAAGACGACAATGTAACGATAACCTTTACAGGCAGACCTCCGTTTACATTAGATTATACAGTAAACGGACAGTTACCATCAGTTTATACATTACCAACGATATTTGGAGGAAGCGGCTATTCAATAACCCAGGCAGGCTCGTCAGATACTTTCACAGCAAGCATACCGGCAGGCGAAGCAGGCGACTTTATATTTAATTTAATTAGCGTAAGCGATTACAATGGCTGTGTAGATACTACAGGTCAGACAGTAAATATAACAGTAAAAGCACATCCTACAGTTAAAATGTTAGACTTGGATAATGATACTATATGTTTGGGCGAATCTAAGACTTTGGTATTTACGGGCGTGAAACCCTATGATATAGAGTTCCGCTCAAATGGAGTAACTTATTACAGGACGAATATAAATGCGGATACACTGGCAATAACATCGGTACAAACAGGCTTGTTTGGCTTCAAGTTAGTAAATCTGACAGATGCAAGCGGTTGCTCTTACGATGCAGCGAATAGCACCGATACGGCAACAATCTTTGTAAAGGCATTGCCGAAAGTAACAGTTGCACTTGTAAACGATTTATGTGTAGGCGAGGGAATTTCTTTACACTTTGACGGTCAACCGCCATACGTATTAGAATACAGTATTGATGGATTTAGCAATCCAAGCGATATAGGATTACCTGCATCACCTCTGACTGTTTACAATGATACGACAATAGTAGCAGGCAGCGAGGGAACATTTATGTTTAGATTCGTAAGTTTGACAGACGACAACAACTGTACAGGCACTTCAAATGTAGATTCGCTTGAAGTAACAGTAAATCCGTTGTCAACAGTAACAGTTTCCGTACCTGCAGGCGATTTATGTGTAGGCGATGGAATTGACTTAGAATTTACAGGTACACCGCCATATACATTAGAATATACGGTTAATGGATATCATCCAAGTACAGTAGGTTTAGTATCGCCGCTTACAGTTTACGGCAATGATACGACAATAATAGCAGGCGCTCCTTCTGGCATATTAAAATTTAAATTTAACTTCATAAGTTTGACTGATAGTAATCATTGTTCAGGCACGCCAAATGTAAATGAATTTGAAGTAAGAGTACATGCCTTGCCGGAAGTAAGCATAGTAGGCGTAAATTCACCTGTTTGCGCAACGCATACAAATCAGTTTGCAGGCGTTCCCGCAGGTGGAACATGGAAGAGTTTAGATGCAAGCGTAGCGACAGTAACTAATGGTTTGGTAACAGGAGTGTCAGCAGGCACAGCAACAATACGTTATATTTACACTAATACAAATAATTGTACCGATAGTGCAGAAGTAATCGTAACTGTAAATCCTGTGCCATCGAAACCTGAAATTTCTGTAGATAGCGTATGCTTTGGCGAAACATTGACATTCACAACAGTATCAAATCTCGCTGAATACGAATGGACGAATACTAACAGCGGAATAGTAGAAATAAACACAAGCAACACAATAACGCAGACAAATTCAGGCATATACAGTTATGTTGTCAGAGTGAAGAACACCGAGGGTTGCTGGAGCGAATACAGCGATACTGCAACCGGAATAATATATACCTTGCCTGCGACACCATCAATAACAGTAAATGATGTATGCTTCGGCGAAACGCTGACATTTGAAACAACCCAAAGTTACGTTGAGTACGAATGGGTAAGCGGTAATGATACGGTTGTTAATACAAGTAATGTAATTACACAAACAGCAGAAGGAACATACACTTACAAAGTACGTGTTAAAGATGCTCACGGTTGCTGGAGCGCATACAGCGCAGAAGTAAGCGGCGAAGTTTATGCACTTCCTCTAACTCCATCAATAACAGTAACTAATGTATGCTTCGGCGGAACATTGACGTTCACAACAGCATCAGGACATACTGAATACGAATGGAAGGAAACTAACAGCGGAGCAGTAGTAACAAACACAAGCAACACAATAACGCAGACAAATTCAGGCATATACTATTATATTGTCAGAGTGAAGAACGCCGAGGGTTGCTGGAGTGCATACAGCGATACTGTAAGAGGTGAAGTTTATCCTGACCTTGTAAAACCTGTAATAGAACCGTCGGGAACGACAGCAATATGCACAGGCGATGCATTAACGCTCACAGCGACAACAGGTTTTGCAAACTATACCTGGTATCACAACGGAACACAAACAGGAAACGGACCTGAAAATACTTTATCAGTTGATAAGGCAGGCAACTATACTGTTCAGGTAACAACAACTTATGGCTGTGGAAGCGGAACGAGCGAAAAGGTAACAGTAGAAGTAATCCCATATCCGACCAAGCCGGTAATTACAGCTGACGGATTGTCGAACGGCGAAGTATGGCGCCGAACAGGCATGGGAATAGTATTTGAAGTAAGCAACAAAATAGACACTCTGATATATCAATGGTATCACAATGGCAGCGTAATATCAGGAGGACAGGGCGAAGCACTCTCCCTGACCGCATTGCGCCTGACGGATGCAGGTATTTATACGGTAACAGCAAGAACGCAAAAGGCAGGCTGTTCGACCGAATCGGATAATGCAGAACTGAAAATGCGCGAAGATGTATATGTACCGCGTCTTGTAACGCCAAATAACGATAACGAAAACGATGATTTGAATATTAAAGGTTTGGAAATCTATCCGCACAACGAATTGATAATTATCAACCGCTGGGGCAACGAAGTATTCAGATCGCGGGATTATGTAAACGGAACGTGGAAAGGCGACAATTTGCCTGATGGAACATATTTCTACAAATTACGATTGAGAGAGTCTAATGGATATGTTGAAGAAATAACAGGATTTTTCCATCTTAAAAGATAATAATTAGAGAAGGATGAAAAGTGGAAAGCGCAATCTTTTCACTTTTCATTACCGACTCTGAAATTTCATAAAGAAAGAATAATAAATGATAAAATAAAAAATAATAAGATATGAAAAAAATACTTTTACTGGCAGGAATATTAAGTTTATTCGGAATAAAAACGGCAGAAGCACAGCAAATAGCACAGTTTTCACAATATATGTTCAACGGCATATATATCAATCCAGCCTATGCAGGTTATAAAGATGTATTTTACGGACACATGGTTTACCGTAAACAATGGGTAGGAATAAACGGCTCGCCTCAAACAACCATGTTGAGCGTTGACGGCAGTTTAGCGAAAGGCTCAAACATAGGATTTGTTTACACAAACGATCAAATAGGAGCGATTTATACCAACAGTTTTATGGTCGATTATGCTTACAGATTTAAAGTAAGCGAAAGTGGACGATTGAGCTTTGGATTGTCGGCAGGGATGGTTCATCACGGATTAAATCGTGCAAAACTCAGTGAAGAACAAAACGACCAGTTGGCAGCAGACGCAAAAAATGTATGGAAACCAGGCTTTGATGCAGGTTTGTATTTTGATACAAAAAACTTTTATGCAGGCTTTTCGATAGTTGGCATAGTTGGCAACAAAACAGACCAGAACTCGTTTAATGTAATTCGTACCGATGCTAATTATTTTCTTACCGTTGGCGGAATTATCCCATTGAACGAAAAGTTAAAACTGTTGCCATCAACATTGTTGAAGACAGATTTAAAAAATCCGTTGACATTTGATCTAAATGCGCTGTTAATGATAAACGACAAATTTAGCGTGGGCGGCAGCTATCGCACAGGCGTATTATGGTTTACAGATGTTGAAGACAACACCAGACAAAGAGATGCCTTGTCGCTGATAGCCGAAATATACGTAACCGACAGAATACGTGTAGGCATGGCTTACGACTTTGATTTGAACAAAGTAACAACAGGCACAAACGGCAGTTTTGAAATATCGCTGGGTTATTACCTCACAAAAAACAAACAGAAACGTGTAACGCCAAGAGATTTTTAATACTGTTAAATGATTTAATTAAGGTTGAATTAACCGATTGTTAATTAAACAACATACAACCAACCCTAACGAGAATATTTTTTGTTAGGGTTGGTTGTTTATTCGTCATTTGTCTGAACTGTGATTTTTTTTGACTTGTATGATTGAAAAGTCAATTAACAATTAATCGATACTTAAAAAGTAAAATTTCAGACACAAAAGTTAATAAACAGATATTTCAAACCTAACAGGTTTCGGAAACCTGTTAGGTTTGATGATGCTTGCTGTCCCTGACGGGACATTTTTATTTACAATTATTTTGTTTGGATTAATGATTTTGTTTGTCATTTAACAACTTATGACTTACGATTTACGACTGTGTTTCTACTTTGTTTGGCGTAGCGAGCGAAATGTCAAGCGCAGAATGTTTATGATATGAAGCCAATAAAAAAACAGAGGCTGTCGTTTTGGGACAACCTCCAATATTGATTAAAGAATACAAATTTTTCACTTTTATTTTTTGTCTTTCAACAGTTCAACGCTTCGTTTAACGAAGGTTGCAAGCGATTCGCCTTTCAATTTGTTGTTCGACAGTAAAGCAATATCTATCAATTGTTTGACCATATCATTATCTTTACCGAAAGCGTTTAAAAGTTCATTTTTGTTTTTATTTGCGGAATCAATTTTTTGCTCGATTCTGTCTATATCATCCTTAATTGATTGTGATATTTCTTCTTCTTTATTGTTTTCGGTTTCGGTTTCCAATTTTTCTTTTTGTTCGTTCAACGATTTTATTTCATCATTCAGAGGCATTAATTTTTCGTCGAGCGTTAAGGATTTTTCCGAATTAATTGAATTTATAATTGCATGGTTACTGTTAACAACAAGGCTGTACGAGTCGGGCATTTGTCCGTAAAAATTGAAACCGCCGCTTATTGCCGACATATCTTTCATTCGGCGTGTAAATTCGTTTTGTGTAATCATCACGGGCATGTCGGTTTCGGATAAAGGTTCGAATGTTACAACAAAATTTTCTTTATCGTTATTCGGCAAAGTTGCTTCAAAAACTTTTAGCAAGTCGTTTTCCTGTTCATTTGTCAGCGCCGATTTTCGTTTTTCTTCTTTTTCAATTAAATTGTCAATACTGTCGGAATCGATGCGGACGAAACGCGAATCTTTGAATTGCTGTTCGAGTTTGTTGATATAATGAACATCCAGCTGGCAATCCATCAACAATACATTGTAACCTTTATTTTTTGCATTATCAATAAATGTATATTGCGAATCTCTGTCGGTTGCATACAGATAAATCAGCGTTCCGTTTTTATCTTTTTGATTGCTTTCTATCAGCGTTTTATATTCATCAAATGTAAGATAATTGTCGTCTGTATCATGCATTAATGCAAATTTTTCGGCGCGTTCGTAAAATTTTTCATCGCTTATCATTCCGTATTCGATAAACAGTTTCAAATCGTCCCATTTTTCTTCAAATTTCTTACGGTCGTTTTTGAAAATTTCATTCAATCTGTCGGCAACTTTTTTGCTGATGTGTCCCGATATTTTTTTAACATTGGCATCGCTTTGCAAATAACTGCGCGAAACATTCAAAGGAATATCGGGCGAATCTATCACGCCTTGCAAAAGTGTAAGAAAATCAGGAACAACTCCTTCAACCGAATCGCTTACAAACACTTGATTACAATATAATTGAATGCGATTGCGGCTAATGTCAATATTTGATTTTATTTTAGGAAAATATAAAATTCCTGTCAAATTGAAAGGATAATCTACATTCAAATGAATGTAAAACAAAGGTTCATCGCTCATTGGATAAAGCGTTCGGTGAAATTTTTTATAATCTTCGTCCGTCAAACTGCTTGGTTTTTGCATCCACAATGGATTGGTATCATTGATTATCTTATCTTTGTCTGTATCAACATATTTATTGTCTTTCCATTCCTGCTCTTTGCCGAAGGCGATAGGGACAGGCAGAAATTTACAATATTTATTCAATAACTGTTCGATGCGCGAAGTTTCCAGAAATTCTTCACAATCGGCTGATATATGAAGCACAATATCTGTTCCGCGCTGTGTTTTATCCGATTCTTCGAGTTTGTATTCGGGTGAGCCGTCGCACGACCAATGTACTGCCGATGAATCTTTCCACGATTTGCTGAAAATTTCAACTTTATCGGCAACCATAAACGATGAATAAAATCCCAAGCCAAAATGTCCGATAATGCCTGCTGTTTGATCCTTATATTTTGATAAAAATTCTTCGGCGCCCGAAAATGCTATTTGATTAATGTATTTTTCGATTTCGTCAGCCGTCATACCAACGCCGTTGTCAGAAACGGTTATTGTTTTTTCGTTTTTATCAACTTTTACATCAATTTTCAAGTCATTGGTTTCGCCTTTAAATTCACCTGACGAGGCTATAACTTTAAGTTTTTGAGATGCATCGACAGCATTTGAAATTAATTCACGTAAAAAAATTTCGTTATCCGAGTATAAAAATTTTTTAATTACAGGAAAGATATTTTCCGTTGTTACACCAATTTTCCCTTTCATAATTTTATTGTTTTATTTTAATTATTCAATTCGTTTTGGAAAAGTCAAAATCAACAATCGTGCCAAGCAAAAAATGCGACAAAATGACAGTTTAATAATTGATGCGAGCTTATCAATTGGAATTTATATCACTAACAAAAACTGTTAATTATTGATTGTCAGTTCCATTTCTATTTCATTAAGTCGGAGATAAAGAAGCGCAACGGTAAATGTATCTTTTTCGCAATATCGTGCAATGCGTTCAATATCATTTTGGTTATAATAAACGTCTGCAACCATCGAGCCATCAATGTCATCCTTTGGCGATTCAATATCAAAAAGCGTTGCCAAAAGATTAAGCGAAGTGTAGTTTTTGTAATCGCCGAAACGCCAAAGTTCCATTGTATCAAGGAATGGCACTTCCCAAGGTTTTTTACCGCCAACGTTCAACACTTTTGGCAATTTTATTTTGTTTATCAACATTCGGCGTGCAATGTACGGAAAATCAAATTCTTTGCCGTTGTGAGCGCAAAGCCTAATGTTATGTTTATGCATTTCCGAAAATTTTTCAAGATTTTCGCTAAATTCCGATATTATTTTTTTTTCATCATTTCCGTAAAACGACTTTATTCTTAATACGTTTTTATCGTTCTTTTTGTGAATAAATCCTGCCGATATGCAAATGATTTTACCAAATTCTGCCCAAATTCCCGCTCGCTGATAAATTTGTTCTGCATCTTCGTCGGGCTTCATGACTGCTGACATTTTTTTTATCCACAAATCCTGAATATTTTTTGGCACATCGCTGAAACATTTATATTGCGGTGTTGTTTCGATGTCGAGAAATAAAATATTTTCTACTTTCATTTTCATTTTTTTTGCAGCGCTTTTTCGATGGTTGTTTTCAGAATATCAATAGCAACTTCGTTGTGTCCGCCTTGCGGTATTATAATGTCGGCATAGCGTTTTGACGGTTCGATAAACTGCAGATGCATAGGTTTTAATATTTTTTCGTATCTTTCAATAACTTTTTCGACTGTGCGTCCGCGTTCTACAATATCGCGGGCAATAACGCGAATAAGTCTGTCGTCGGGATCGGCATCAACAAAAACCTTAATATTCATTTCTTTGCACAGTTCGGGATGAGTATAAATCAAAATTCCTTCGATTATTATTACGGGTTGCGATTTGACATGCACTGTTTCTTTCAATCGCGTACAGGTAAGATACGAATAAACAGGCTGTTCGATTGATTTTCCCTGCTTCAGCATTTTCACGTGTTTCACCAGCAAGTCGAAATCAAAAGCATTCGGATGGTCAAAGTTTATATTTTGTCGTTCTTCGACAGGAACATGACTGCTGTCTCTATAATACGAATCTTGCGGAATTATGGAAACATCGCCCGGCGGGAAAAGTTCTGTAATTCTTCTTACAACTGTGGTTTTCCCGCTGCCTGTGCCTCCTGCTATACCTATTACTAACATAAAATTACGATTTTTTCACAAATTTAATTGTTTTTTGCATAACAGAATAAAAAAACTGAATATTTTTTAAAATTTTGCAAATAATCTAATTTATGAGCAAAATCGCAGAAATCAAAACGGATAATTTATAGCGAAGTGTATTGAGTTGTTATCGCCACTCAACCAGTCTTTTACTTTAACAAATCGATGGTCGGGCAAAGCAGGATCGTGAATTCTGAAGCCCCAGTCAACTCTGATGGTAAATATATTGTTAATGTTGAAACGTGCGCCTATTCCTGTGTTTGTTGCAATGGTTTTGAAGAAAGTATCAAATTCAAATTTTGCTTTTTCGCGGCTGTCGCTTTTATTAAGTGTCCAAATATTTCCTGCATCAAAAAATACTGCGCCTTCGAGAAGCCAAATTACTTTAAATCTTAATTCTGCATTAAACTCTAATCGAAAATCGGCAACTTGATTGGGAATTGAAAACACGGTATCGCGCGGAGCCGAGCCGGGACCAATGCTTCGTACCTGCCAGCCGCGCATACTGTTTGCTCCGCCTGCGTAAAACATTTTTTCAAATGGTAATGAAATCGAATTACCGTAAGCATGTCCTATTCCCGCAAAAAGTCGATAAACAAATTTGTTTTTTTTGTCAATAATTCTGTTTTGCGTGAATGTAAAATCTATCCGTGCATATTGCGAATAACGAGTATCGAAAACCAGATTTTTGTTGTCGCTGTCTTTTCTGAACAATGGATTTAACAGCGACATTAAATTTCCTGCAATATCAAAATTCACACGAAAATAATGTGTAACTTTTGCATACGTTTCAAACTGATTTGTATGAGTAAAAGTAGAACTGAGTCCAAGCGAAAAATAATTTTCGTACAAACTTCTGACGTAAGGATCTTTTTTTATTTTATCATAAAAATCCTGATTCATCTTTTTAAGATGTACGGATTTCAGTTCTATGGGATTGAATGTAAACCGCGCATAATCAGACGAATTCCATTCGTATCCAAACGAAAGTCCTGCAATGGTTCGCGTATAAATATTTCGCCGTTGATGCAGATAATTTGCCGAAAATTTTGTGTGAGGAATATTCTTTTGAAAATATTTTATCTGAAAAGGCATAAGAAACTTGGGTACGTAAATTGACGTATTCACTCCAAATTCGGTTGATTTTTTATAACCCGATTTGTTTCCTACTCTGAACTGATACATTCCCGACAGATTTAACTCGAATCGTTCTGCGCCTTTCAGAAAATTGCGATGAACATAACCTAATGTGGGCGATATTCCCCAAAGTTCTGACGAGTTTGTCGATATTTCCAAGCCTAAATCATAACCTTGAATTGTAAGCGGCGACAAGTAAATAAAACAATTTAAATATGAAAATCCGTCTGGTTCCGTGTTTGTTATTTCTTCAAATTCTATTCGTTGTGTTCTAAATAAGTTCAGATTTGCAAAATTGGTATATGTTTGATTTACATTTTGTTCGTTATAAATATCGTCTGCCAAAATCAGGTTTGTTCTTTTAAACAGATTTTCATTTATATTCTGCTCATTACGATAAATAAGGTTCATTCCATCTTCTCTTATTGTATCCAAACCTCGTGTAAATCTTGTTTCCCGTGAAATTCTGCCTCCATCTGCACGTGTGAAAATGTAAACGTTTTTTATTTTATATTTGATATGATTGTAATAAATTCGTTGCCCAAGACTATCTACCTGAAATGGATTTTCGATTGTCATTTTAAGTTTCACGTTTCTTTTTCCTGCCGAAGTGTCGGCTCGAAATGCAATATATGTTTTGTTGAAATAAAAATATCCGTTATTGCGCATATTTAATGTAATTCTGTCGCGTTCGGCTTCCATATTTTCGAATGACAGTACGGTTCCGCGTTTTATATCTGTAAACGAACTGTCGGCAAAAACAAGTTCTTCTACATTTTTGTCGGTAATTTCGTAAATCATATTTCTAACAATGAGCGGTTCGTCGGTTTTAATTCTGTAAATAACAGTTGCCTTATTTTTTTTGTAAATTATGGTATCGCTGACTGTGTTCGAGTAATATCCAAGTTCGTTCAAGTAGATTTTGATGTTCGATTTTGATTTTTCGACAAGAGCCGTATCGAGAATAACAAATTCTTTTTTCTTGAAAATTGAAGATTTTACAGGCTGATGTTTAATGTATAATTCAATATCAGATTTGTTTATTTTTTTTGTATTTATTTCTATTTTGTTTTTTACAAGTTTATATTTTCCCGCTTCGATTCTGGTTGATGAGCATGAACCGAAAAACAGTACGCAAACAATAGAAATCAATATTGCAGTAAATTTATTTATATGTCGATATTGTTGCATCAAATTTTATCGGATTCGGTTGTATGCTCTTATTTTCATTTCATCTTTGACAATAAAGCGAATTGCAAGTATCGTCAGTATCAGCGAAATTGCCGGCGAAATATCGCTTACCGAATAATTTATCGTAACGTTTTCTTTTGTGATATTCAGCAATGTGCAGACAACGATAATTTGTAAAGTCAGCAAAAACAGCGAATTTATAATCGAAAATCTGATTTGCAGTCTGCGATTTCTGAATAAAAATATTGTAATCAGCGGAATTAAAGCTGTAAGACTGATTAATATCGCCCATTGCCAATTTTGCGCTAAATTAACAGTTTCTTCATTTACGCCGTCAATTACGGATGCTTGCGCCGAAAACAGCATTACTGCTTGCATAATTGCAACAGCCAAAAGATAAATAGTTTGTATTCGTTGTATCATGATATTAAAATGTTATTGTGTTAAATCATTTGTGCAAATGTATGATATTATCTTGATTTATAATGTGAATTAACCAAAAATTTTTCAGAAATACGTTAAACAGCAATCCGAATTATATTTGACAGATAAATGCAACGGTGTGATTATTAACAAATAATATAATAAATCACGTAGTTTGATGATCTTTATTCTTCTGTTTTTATCAGCATTATTGCATCAAAAATTTCGTTACTGTCGTTAGTTTTGAATTTGTATTTGAAATTCGCTGTTTTCTTTTGCTCATGCCTGCCTGTTAAAATCCACCTGTTTTTATCTGTTACAGGCGTTTCTCCGCTTTCGCCGACAGCCCATTTGTAAATTTTATATTTTCCTGCCGACAGTTTTTTGTAACTGTATGTTATTTTACATCCTGATTTATACGGATATAAATAATTTTCTCCGAAATATATCAATTTGTCCGATTTTTCACTACTCCATTTTCCCTGTGTTTTTGCATTTTCATTATCCAGAATTATTCTGTCGGGCGTGCAAATGCCAAAATACATCGCAATAGCGTTTAATGTTGTTTTACCAAAATCACGAAGATTTTCAGTGTTCAGCCATATATTGCTTGCGCCAAAGTACGTATATGGAGTTTCAAAAGTCATTGCTACGGTTTTATCTCCAAAATTATTCCAAATCCAGCCTTCGGGATAACGCGATGCCATTTTTGAAAAACTCAATTCATGCGGCTTAAAATAATTATTGTCGAACATGTTAAGATAGCACAAATGCAACTGTTGACTGAGAAATCTGTCGTTTGTCGTTTGTGCAGTGTGAACCCAGTATGTTGCATTATTTGCAACCTGCGAGTGCATATTTAAAAACAAATCGAAAGTGCCGTTTTTTGTAAGTTCATTTATTTGCTGTTTTAGATTTTTAACTTCGACGACAGTCTGCGAATCATCTCTGTCCCAATTTATTTCCTGATTCACGCCTGTAGAATTTGAACGCGACAAACCTTCAAAAACTCCGTCGGGATTTGCAAATGGAACGATATAAAAAATAAAAGATTTTCTGTATGTCGCTGCATCTTCATTGTCGGCAAGCAGTGCATCTGTCAGTCCGTCGAGATGCCACGAACTTGGAGTTTCGCTTGTGTGCGTTCGGGCTTGAATCCAAACTTTGTACTTGTTTTCATCGCTTACGGTTTTGTCTGTGATTGTCAAAAGTTGCATCGGCTGATTATGCAAACTGTGTCCGAAAGTTTTTACTGTTACATCTTTATGCTGTTTCCATTTGTCGATTCTGTCCTGCAAAAATGAATTTGTATATGGAATAAAATAAGCGATATAAACAGTGTCGGAGTCAAAGAATTTATGAATTTTTCTAATCTTGGCTTCGTTTGCTTCAAAACGCTCGAACTTGTGGTTGTCGTACGAATAAACGGCTCGCAAAGGATCGGTGTGTTTGAAATCGAAATAGACGAATTTGTTTTTTGCTCCTGTCATTCTAAAATAAAACCAGCGAGCGCTTGGCGGCAATGCCGTATCAACAGGATTTTGCGGGTCGAAGCGCGATTCGACAATATACGACAAATGCAAAATAGAATCTTTCTCGGATGTTCTGATATAAACAGAATCAATTTGTGTGATTTTTCCTGCCGAACCGCTTTCAAAATCAATATCGAACTTTACTTGCGCAGTTGCTGTAAAACTCAATAAAAATGCAATTATTAAAAAATTTTTTTTCATGTTAATATATTTTTTTTTATGTTTTTTGCTGTATTATGTTTCTCATATTCCGTTTTATTCCTTCATATCCGGTGCGCATTAGCGGAGAATTTTTAAATATTTTTTTAAAATCATCTTCGCTGATATTTTCCCAGTCGGCGAAAGACATGTTCAATATTTCGGCGACAGGTTTAAATTCTTCGTGATTGCAAATTTTTGCACGTTTGTTATACGGACACACTTGCAAACATCTGTCGCAACCAAAAAGCCAGCCGTGAGTTGAAATATTTATTTCGCCTTTATTTTCTATCGTTTGATATGAAATGCATTTTTGCGAATTTACGACATAAGGTTCTGTAATTGCAGAGTTTGGACAATTTGCAATACATTTGTTGCAAGCGCCGCAAAAACTGCCGATTAAAGGTTTGTCATATTCCATTTCAACATCAACTATCAGTTCCGACAAAAACACAAACGAACCAAAAACAGGCGAAATAAATACAGACGATTTTCCATACCATCCCAAACCTGCGCGAACAGCCCATTCGCGCTCAAGTATCGGAGCGCTGTCAACAAATCCGCGTCCGTTGAGTTGAGGAAGAAAATGTTTCAGCGAAACAAAAAAATCATTCAGTTTTTTGCGGATAATCTTATGATAATCATTTCCTAATGCATAACGAGCAATTTTAGGCGCATCAAGGTTTTGACAAACATCGCTGTTGTAGCTAATCAAAAGACAAATAACAGATTTGGCATTCTCGACAATCAATTGCGGATCCAGTCGCATGTCGAAATGATTTTTCATATAGTTCATTGATGCATTGTAACCTTTATCAAGCCACTGTTTCAGCGCATTTTCCCTGTCGCTCAAATAATCGACTTTTGCTATGCCGCAAGCATCAAAACCAAACTGTGCAGATTGATTTTTTACAAATTTCGATATTTCGGACGATGTACTCATAGTACAAAATTAAATATTATTTTCAATTTAATGATTGTCGATTTTTAATCCCATTTTCGTTCATTTTGTACATTTAGTTTTAAATAACCAAAATACAAGTCTTTAATTTTTATGCTCATACATGTACTAATCTTCATTAATCAAACACACAGCGCTGCAAACGTGAACTGCTGCCGTTTCGGTGCGCAAGCGCGAGTTGCCCAGACTTGCTTCCATAAAATCGTTCTGTAATGCAAGACGAACTTCATTTTTAGAAAAATCGCCTTCGGGACCAATAAAGATAATAACATTTTCATGCGGTTTGAGTATATTTTTCAATGATATTTTTTCGCCGTCATAACAATGTGCGATTAATTTTTTTCCGTCAAATTTCTGTTCCACTATTTTTTTGAAACTTGTCATTTCGTTTATTTTAGGCAAAAATGCCTTGATTGATTGTTTTGCCGCCGCAACAATCACTTTTTGCAAACGTTCAAGTTTCAATATTTGCCGTTCCGAATGTTCGCAAACGATTGGCGTTATTTCATCTATGCCTATTTCTGTCGCTTTTTCCAAAAACCATTCAAATCTGTCGATACTTTTTGTCGGAGCAATTGCAATGTGCAGATTATAATTACGTTTTTCATAATTATTTTTTACATCAACAATATCAACCATACATCTTTTCACAGATAAATCAGCAATTTTTGCAGTATAAAAATTTCCGCGACCATCAATAAGATAAATCAAATCGCCAACATTCAAACGCAAAACGCTGCAACAATGTCTGGCTTCGGTTTCACTCATGCAATAACGCATTTCGGTAATATCGGGACTGTAAAAAACATGCATTTTTCTGTGTAAAAAAATTAAAATATATCTTTGCAAAGTTATAAAATAAAATTAATTTTGAGATAAAATTAAAATTGAACAAATGAAAATAGGTTTACTTTCTGATACTCACGGTACATTCGATGATAAATTGAAAAGATTTTTTACCGATGTTGATGAAATTTGGCACGCTGGCGATTTCGGCAATATCGCAACTGCCGATGCAATTGCTGCATTCAAGCCTCTGCGCGGTGTTTACGGAAACTGCGATGGACAGGATGTTCGCATTGTCTATCCGAAAACTCTTCGTTTCGTTTGCGAAAACGTTGATGTTTTGATTACGCATATCGGCGGTTATCCTGCGCATTACGATTATTCGATTTATAAAGAATTTTTGGTAAATCCGCCAAAACTTTTCATCTGCGGACATTCGCATATCTTAAAAGTGATGAACGATAAGCAATTCGGATTTTTGCATGTAAATCCCGGGGCGGCAGGAAATTACGGAATTCATGCAGTTCGTACCGCAGCGCGTTTTGAAATCAGCAATGGAAATATTGCAAATCTTGAAGTTGGAGAATGGAGAAAAGAACGAATCATTGACAACTATTAGAAAAATCAAAAATCCTCATACCTGAAAAAAAAATTTAGATTATACTTTGTATGACTAAAACGTAATTCGAAAAATTTGCCCTTACAAAAAATTAAAATTAAGGCAAATGATGAGATACCGAATACACAATACAGACTGCTGAATACGGAAATTAAAATATTTCATGTACCTTTGCGCGAAATTATTAAAATAATATTACCCGATTTTTATGAACGAAGACAGAATAATTCTCAAATTAGAAGGCATAAAACAAAAATTTGAAGAAACAGGTTTGCAAATCACCGATCCTGATGTAATTGCAGATATGAAAAAATTTATTGAGTTAAACAAGGAATACCGCGATTTGGAACCTGTCGTTTTATCTTTCGACAAGTATAAACTGATTGTTGCAAATATAAAATCGGCAAGGGAATTGCTTAAAACCGAGAAAGATGATGAAATGTGCCAAATGGCTATTTCCGAAATAGAAAATCTCGAAACTCAACGTGCAGCCATCGAAGACGAGATAAAAATGCTCCTTGTTCCCAAAGATCCTCAGGATGAGAGAAATGCAATACTCGAAATACGCGCAGGAACAGGCGGAGATGAAGCATCGATATTTGCAGGTGATTTGTTAAGAATGTACACAAAGTTTATAGAAACAAAAGGCTGGAAAATCGAAATTACAAACATATCAGAGGGAACAGTAGGCGGTTTCAAAGAAGTTGTTGCAAAGATTACAGGTAACGGAGTATATGGAATTTTTAAATACGAATCGGGAGTGCATCGCGTACAGCGAGTTCCGCAAACCGAAACGCAGGGACGAATACATACATCGGCTGCTTCTGTTGCCGTTTTGCCCGAAGCCGAAGAATTTGATATTGAACTTAACGAAAAAGATATTCGAAAAGATACGTTTTGTTCGTCGGGGCCGGGCGGACAGTCGGTAAATACAACTTATTCGGCAATCCGTTTAACGCATATTCCTACGGGAATTGTTGTGCAGTGTCAGGACGAAAAATCGCAAATGAAAAACTACAGCAAAGCGCTTGCCGAACTTCGCACGCGAATTTACAATATGGAATATCAAAAATATATTGACGAAATAGCAAGCAAACGCAAAACAATGGTTTCGACAGGCGATCGTTCGGCAAAAATTCGCACTTACAATTATCCTCAAAGCCGCGTTACCGATCATCGTATAAACTACACAGTCTATAATCTTCCGTCATTTATAAACGGCGATATTTCGGAAGTTATAGAACAGTTGCAAATAGCCGAAAACGCAGAACGACTGAAAGAAAGTGATTTGTAAAATTTATCTGATATGAAAAAATCCGAAATTTATCTTGCCGGCGGCTGTTTTTGGGGAGTTGAACATTTTATGAATATGATAAAAGGCGTTGTTTGTACCGAAGTCGGATATGCCAACGGCACAACCGAAAATCCAACATACGCCGAAGTTTGCCATAATGATACAGGACACGCCGAAACGGTTCGCATTATTTATAATGAAAATGAAATTTCGCTTGAAACGATACTATCATTGTTCTTCAAAATCATTGATCCGACAAGCCTCAACAGGCAGGGCAACGATGTTGGGATTCAATATCGTACGGGAATTTATTATACAAAAATCGAAGATTTGCCTGTCATTGAAAAAATGATAACTCAACTTTCAACCGATTACGACAAACCGATAGTTGTAGAAATATCCGAGTTGCAAAATTTTTATTTGGCAGAAGATTATCATCAAAAATATTTACAAAAAAATCCATCAGGATATTGCCACATACATCCTGAACTGTTTGAATTGCCCGCCAAAGCAACAGACACACTGACGGTCAGAGAACCTGTCGAGTGATATAAAAACTACAAATCCTGTTGAATCACATTCGCAGGGAAGGCTATAGTCTATTTTGCCTCTCCTTGAAAAATTGTAAACAATTTATTAATAAGTAATTATGAATAAAGATTAAACAAAAAATTACAAGGTTTTGCACCATATATTGTTAAAACCCTGCAAATATTTTTAAAATGTCCCGTCAGGGACAGCAAGCATCATCAAATCTAACAGGTTTTTAAAACCTGTTAGGTTTGAAATGTCTGTTTATTAACTTTTGTGTCTGGAATTTTACTTTTTAAGGAGCAACTAAATAACAAACCAGCCAATACATTTCATATCGATGGCGCAATTTGGATTTCATTCAACCCAAAGCAGTTCGCGCATGATTGTGTCGGACAGTAAAAAATGTTTGGACGGAATGTTTACCCGATTGCCATTGCAAATCAACAAGCCATGCTGTATAAAACGCTGAGATTGAGAAAAGAAATAATCATAAAATTTTTCGCCGAATACAGTTTTAATATGAATAATGCTGATTCCCCAAACAGTTCGCAACGAAGTGAGAATGTAATCGTTGTAACGTTCTTCTGTATTTAAATTTTCGTTTTCCCAAAATCTTTGATTTGTATTTACGGCATCAATATATTTTTTGTTGTTTGCAATATTCCATCGGCGCATGTTGTTGCCATCGTACGAGTGCGCCGATGCTCCGAAGCCAACATAAGGCTTGCCTTGCCAATATGCGGTGTTGTGTATCGAATAAAAACTGTCTTTTGCAAAATTTGAAATTTCGTAATGCTTGAAACCTGCATCGGATGTCATTTTTTCCAATATTTCATATTGTCTTATGCTTGATTTTTCGTTTGCGGGTTTTAATTCGCCTTTTTCAAAGCGTTTATAAAACACTGTTCGCGGTTCAATTCCTAAATGGTAAGCCGAAAGATGAGGAATATTCAAATCAATAAATATATTCAAATTTTTGCGCCACTGCTGCACTTTGAGTTGAGGAAGCCCGTAAATCAAATCAATATTGATGTTTTTGAATCCGACATTTTGCGCTGTTTTTATACATTCTATTGATTGTTTTGCAGTGTGTCGCCTGTTCATAAAACGCAAATGTTCATCAATAAACGATTGAACACCTATGCTTAAACGATTTACGCCCAAATATTGCAAATCTTCCAAATACTTTTTACTCAAATCGTCGGGATTGACTTCTACTGTAAATTCACGAAAACTGTTGACGCGAAAACTGTTTTTAATTTCATTTGTAATGATTTTGAGTTCATCGGGCGAGTAAATACTTGGAGTTCCGCCGCCAAAATAAAGCGTTTCGGGAGTATCAGTCAATTCGCTGCTTCGCATTTGTATTTCTTTTACGATAGCATCAAGCATTTCATTTTTACGCGCAAGCGATACGCTGAAATGAAAATCGCAATAATAGCAAAGTTGTTTGCAAAACGGTATATGAATATAAATCGCCGACATGACTGCAAATTTACACGAAATTTTCAAATAATAATGATATATAAAACAATTTCATGTTTACAATATAAGGTAGAGATGAAAAGTCTAAAAATACGTTAAGAATGAGTAAACACATTAAAATTAATGATTTATAACTGTAAAATTAGAAATCATTGTTTGAATCCATACAGTCGTTATGACCTTCTTTTCAATTTTAAATTATTCCAAATACTTTCTGTTTTATAAATTTTTACTATATTTGCCGCAAATTTATAAAAACAGGTACTGTTAATTAATAATTAACAATTAAATTATGAAAAATATTTTTAAATGCATGTCGTATTGCCTTGTGATAAAATCATTTATAACTTTTATTTTTATCACTTCCACAGCAGGCTTGTTGAACGCTCAAAATCAACGAATCATTAACATTAATAATGAAGCCAGCCTTCAAAACCTTATTAAGCAAGAAAATCATATTTCTTTAAGGAATATATTTCCTGATGCAGTCGAAAAATTTCGTCCTTTCGAACATAATCCGCAACTGATAAATTTTACAGCAAGCAATCAAGGCGATATTTTGCTGCTTGACTTTTTTGATAATAAAAAATATAAAGCAGTTGTTCAAAAAGTAACAGTCAGTTATGACGGAATAACAGGAATAACAGCAAAAATACTTGATACCGGATTTGGATATTGCTATATATCAATTTCGGAAAAAGGAATCTCCATTTCAGCCGATATTCCTCAACAGGATGAACAGTTTTTTGTTGCAACTAAAAATGGTAAAAGCTATTTGTCGCACTGTAAAATGTCGGAAATGAAAAAAAACGAATTAGGATGTGCCGATATTGATTTACACGAACACGAAAATGCTGAACATGCACAATCACATACCGAAACTGATGAAATTATTGTGTCGGATGCAAGCGATTGCACATTTCCTCCGGATGCTTTGTCAGACTCTTTAACAATTAATGTTCTGATTGTATATACAAATAACGCAGAGCAATGGGCGCTCAGTAGTACGCAGGTTACAGATATTAACGACCTGATTAATCAGGCAATACAAAGAAATAATATAGCAATGGAAAATTCATTGACAAACATTACTTTCAATTTGGTGCATAAATATAAAACAGATTATGTGGAAGTTAACTCTAATGACGATTTATACAATTTAACAAATACCAATGATGGTCATATGGACGAAGTACACGATCTTCGCAAACAGTATAAAGCCGATTTGGTAATGATTATTCCCGAAGTAACTTTTACGGGCGGAGTAGCATGGTTGCTAAATTATTCAAGCGGGATGCCTACGTATGGTTTTGGTTTGTCGAGAGTGCAGCAAACTTCGTGGACTTACACAATGGTACATGAAATGGGACACAATATGGGATGCGGACATCATTGGCGGCAAAACTTTCAATCGGGACCGGGTGTATTCGCATATTCTTCGGGCTATCGAGGACAAAATATAAGTTCAAATTGGTATTCAACCATAATGACCTATGAAAATGGCAGCTATTTTCCTGATGGAAATACTGCGCCTCGAATTGCTTTTTTCTCCGACCCTGATATAATTCACGATGGAGTTAATATAGGTCGCGCCGATTCTGCCAACAATGCATTGACATTGAGGCAAACAAAACATGTTGTGTCAAGATATTCGGACTATTTTGTTCCGGGATTGAAATGTCTAAATGTAAGCGAAGGAACTTTATCGCCTGTATTTCATACTGATACTACTGCTTACACAATAACCCTACCATCAGGTATTTCAACTATTACAGTATATGCAACACCTTCGCATCCGAGTTCAACTATTCTCACAGGAACCGGACAGCATTCATTGTCATGCGGTCAGAATAATATTACAGTTACTGTTAGAACTCCAACTAATGTAACTAAATCTTATACAATAAACGTCATTCGCACTTGTGAGGTAATAGTTTCTCCTTCAGATACGGCAATATGTACTGGCGGCTCGGCAACACTAAACGCAAGCGGAGAACCGGGCGCAACATTCCAATGGTATGATAGCCTATTCGATGGAACATTGCTTCATACAGGAGAGAATTACACTGTGTTTCCTGCATCTACAACACATTATTATGTGTCGCAAACAGTTTCGGGAGTAGAAAGTGAACGTACCGAGGTAATAGTAACAGTAGTTCCATTTCCTAATGCACCGACAGCTATAAATATAGCGGCTTGTTATAGAACGCAAGTAACACATACGGCAGACGCAACAGCAGGAGCAAACGAAATTGTTATTTGGTACACAGATTCAATTGGCGGGACTGTAACAACAGCGCCAAGCAGAAATGCGGTAGGAACAACAACTGCTTACGCTGCAGCAAAAAGCAATATTGCAGATTGTGAAAGCGCTACACGCACACCTGTTAGCGTAACAGTATATGCAATACCAAATGCACCGACAGCAAACGATATAACGGCATGTTACGATGGAACAACATATACGGCAGGTGCAACGGCAGGCGAAAACGAAACTATTGTCTGGTACACCACATCGAGTGGAGGAACAACTACCACCACAGCGCCGAGCAGAAGCGCTGTCGGTACAACAACGGCTTATGCCGCAGCAAAAAACAATATTGCATATTGCGAAAGCACAACACGTACAGCAGTAACTGTAACTGTAAATGCTTTGCCGACAGTATCAATAAGCGGCAATGCTCCTGTTTGCGTAAACTCAACAAATCAACTTACAGGCTCGCCGGCAGGTGGCACTTGGAAAAGTCTTAACACAGGCGTAGCGACAGTATCAGGCGGAACGGTAAGCGGCGTAACATCAGGCACAGTAACAATACGCTATATCTATACTAATGGAAACGGTTGTACCGACAGCGCGGAAGTGAGCGTAACAGTAAACGCTTTGCCGACAGTATCAATAAGCGGCAATGCTCCTGTTTGCATAAACTCAACAAATCAACTTACAGGTTTACCGGCAGGCGGCACTTGGAAAAGTCTTAACACAGGCGTAGCCACAGTAACAAATGGAACTGTAAGCGGCATCGCAGCTGGTGTAGCGACAATCCGTTATATTTATACTAATGGAAACGGTTGTATCGACAGCGCAGAAGTAAACGTAACAGTAAACGTTTTGCCGACAGTATCAATAAGCGGAAATTCACCTGTTTGCGTGAACTCAACAAATCAACTTACAGGTTTACCGGCAGGCGGAACTTGGAAAAGTCTAAACACAGGCGTAGCCACAGTATCAGGCGGAACGGTAAGCGGTTTATCATCTGGCGTAGCGACAATCCGTTATATTTATACTAATGGAAACGGTTGTACCGACAGCGCAGAAGTAAGCGTAACAGTAAATGCCTTGCCGATAGTATCAATAAGCGGAAATTCACCTGTTTGCGGAAATTCAACAAATCAACTTACAGGCTCGCCGGCAGGCGGAACTTGGAAAAGTCTTAACACAGGCGTAGCGACAGTATCAGGCGGAACGGTAAGCGGCATAGCAGCTGGTGTAGCGACAATACGTTACATTTATACAGATGGAAACGGCTGTACCGACAGCGCGGAAGTGAGCGTAACAGTAAACGCTTTGCCGACAGTATCAATAAGCGGCAATACGCCTGTTTGCGTAAACTCAACAAATCAACTTACAGGTTTACCGGCAGGCGGCACTTGGAAAAGTCTTAACACAGGCGTAGCGACAGTATCAGGCGGAACGGTAAGCGGCGTAACATCAGGCACAGCAACAATACGCTATATCTATACTAATGGAAACGGTTGTACCGACAGTGCAGAAGTAAACGTAACAGTAAACGCTTTGCCGACAGTATCAATAAGCGGCAATGCTCCTGTTTGCGTAAATTCAACAAATCAACTTACAGGCTTGCCGGCAGGCGGAACTTGGAAAAGTCTTAACACAGGCGTAGCCACAGTAACAAATGGAACTGTAATCGGCATAGCAGCCGGTGTAGCGACAATCCGTTATATGTATACTAATGGAAACGGTTGTACCGACAGCGCAGAAGTAAACGTAACGGTAAATACTTTGCCGACAGTATCAATAAGCGGAAATTCACCTGTTTGCGTGAACTCAACAAATCAACTTACAGGTTTACCGGCAGGCGGCACTTGGAAAAGTCTTAACACAGGCGTAGCAACAGTGGATGCAAGCGGACTTGTTGCAGGCGTAACGGCAGGAATGGTTACTATAAGATACATAGTTGGCAATGGATCTTGTGCTGACAGTACAGATGTAAATGTAACTGTTAATTCCCTACCGACAGTATCAATAAGCGGAAATTCACCTGTTTGCGTAAATTCAACAAATCAACTTACAGGCTTGCCGGCAGGCGGCAATTGGAAAAGTCTTAACACAGGCGTAGCCACAGTAACAAATGGAACTGTAAGCGGCGTAACATCAGGCACAGCAACAATACGCTATATCTAT
This sequence comes from Prevotellaceae bacterium, assembly GCA_031269545.1. GTDB lineage: Bacteria > Bacteroidota > Bacteroidia > Bacteroidales > UBA932 > JAIRKV01. The sequence continues at coordinate 256 of JAISYZ010000060.1, read as the reverse complement.
ACTAATGGAAACGGTTGTACCGACAGCGCAGAAGTGAGCGTAACAATAAATCCTGCATATAATATAAATATTTATGATACTATATGCATAGGCGAAAGTTATTCGTTTAATGGAAATTCATACGATCAGCCAGGAGTTTATCCGATCAATTTATCATCAGTTTTGGGGTGCGACAGTATTGTTACCCTTAATTTGGAAGTATTACAGTCGTGTAATACACAAACTATAAATGTTGATAATGGTTATTACGAGTTGA
>JAISYZ010000216.1 GCA_031269545.1 Prevotellaceae bacterium | reverse complement strand
ACTGCGCCCAAGCTATATACACTATCCAACAAAATCACTTTCATGTTTTGTTGTCCTTTGTCTGCAATAAGCGTTTTGGTTTTGTAGCCGAACGATTGAAAGCGAATATTTCTCGTTTGCAGCGTATCGGAATAAGTCAACGTAAATTTTCCCGCGTTGTCCGACACGGTTTGCAGCAGCCCGTTATTCAAATTGACCTGCACGCCCGGCAGCGGATTGTTACTCTTATCGACAATTTCGCCCGATAATTTTGTTTGTGCCTGCAAGCCGAATCCGCAACCGATAAAGCAAAGCAATAATAATAAGGTGTAATTTTTTATTTTATTAATTATAAAGTAGTTTATATTATAAACCATATTAACAAAAAAATAATAGGAATATCTACTGATAGATCCAAAAATATTTGATTTTTTCATATTAAACATATTTGATAATTAATTTATAATCCAATTCATATATTCGACAAACGTATCCGAATATTTTACAGGCGCTTCGATATGTTTGCCTTCGTAACGCCAAAATTTTTTGACGCATTTTACATCTTCATAAATTGCTTGCGCTTGCTTAATCGGGATAAAATCTTCTTCGGAATGAATAAATAATACCTTAATATTTTCCACATATTTAAAATCTTCTTTTGCCGAATATGGAGAAATTACATAGTTGCGTATTGCGTCGTGATATTCGGGCGGAGAAGTTGCCAAAGCTACATCCGTAAAAGAACCCATCATGCCATCGACAACAAGTCCTGTGATTTTTTCATTATTGTTTCTTGCCAAATGTACTGCTGCCTGAGTACCTATGGAGGCTCCATAAATAATCAGTTTTGAATTTATAATATCTTCGCGCCGAAATAATGTGTACAAAAGTAATTGAGCATCACGAGCAATGTTTAAATGAGTTGGCGTTCCTGTTGATTTTCCATAACCTCGATAATCGAACAGGCAAACCTGAAAATTATCATTTATCAATGGTTTAAATAAATTCACCCATTTGGAAATATTATTACCGTTCCCATGAAAGTAAATGACTGTGGCTTTAACTGTTCCATTAGGTTTTACCAATATCGAATGAACCGTATCATTATCCACTGGAAAAAAAATATCCTGATAGTTTAAAGAATCGATATTTACCCAATCCTTGTCGGGAAAATAAAATTTTTCGTCCATTTGAGCAAACAGATTTTGTTCGCAAAAAATAAATGTCAAAATAATGAAATATTTTTTCATTTCAGGTTCTCCTTTTCCATTAATTCTGCTATTTTACGTTCTCTCCACGCTTCGCACCACAAGCCGCGGCGGCAAATGCTTAATCCGTGAAACAGCAATCCTGTTCCCCAACCGAACAAAGGATAGAAAAACCACAAATGATGCGGCGAAGAAAGATAATTGATTAGAAATAATCCTGCATTGACGAGGCAATATGTTAGCAGGTGCGAATAAAATCCGCTGAGTGCATCGACTCTGCGTTCTGCCCGCGCACGGGCTTCCTTGTTGTTAATTTGTTCCATTTTTTATTTTTTAATTAATTTCACCGCACAAAGATAAACAAGTTTATTATATAAACCAAATTTAGTTTAAAGTTTTTTGAATTATTTTGGAATATGTGAATTTAAAATACACAAAACCAATGATATAGTTTTTGAGCAACTTGGATAAAAACCTATGATTATTACCGTGATTACGCTGTATTGTTACGAAGAAATAGTTGAAGAATAAAGAAAAAGGTTGTACCTTTGCATAAAATTAAATTATTAATAAGACAAACATCGAAAATGAAACGTCTCTTTTTACATTTTATTTTTTTGATGCTGATGGCGTCAACTATTGTTGGACAGGATGCTTTTTTCAACAGATTAGCCGATTCGGCTTTTGTTTTGACCAAACAAAAAGTACGATATGATCCAGGTTACTTTCAGATTTCTTATCCTAATGGCGATATTCCTGCACATAAAGGTGTTTGCACGGATGTTGTTATCAGAGCCTATCGAAAATTGGGAATTGACTTGCAAAAAGAAATTCATGAAGATATGGAAACAAATTTTGACAAATATCCTAAACTTTGGGGAATGAAAAAAACCGATAAAAATATTGACCACAGACGTGTTCCCAATCTAATGACTTTTTTCTCGCGACACGGAAGTGTAAAGGGAAAATCGTCAGATGCGCAAGATTATCTTCCGGGCGATATTGTGTGCTGGGATTTGGGCAAAGGCATAAAACACATTGGTATTGTGGTAAATAAAAAATCTTTGGATGGAAACAGATATTTAATTGTTCACAATATCGGGCAGGGACAGATTATCGAAGACTGTTTATTTCAATTTACAATTGCAGGACATTATCGGTATGAAAAACAATAAATTCCAATTCTTTATTTTATATATGTTTTCAGATTTTTTACATAGATTTCGAAAGCGCCGATTCCTTTATCTGTTATTTTGCAAACGGTACGCGGCATTTTTCCCTGAAAAGTTTTGGTAACCTGAATATATCCCGCCTCGTTCAATTTGTCAATTTGCACGCTCAAATTGCCGGATGTAGCGCCTGTCTGTTCTTTCAAAAAAACAAAATCGGCTTCTTCTACGCTCAACAGTAACGACATGACTGCTAATCGCAATTGAGAGTGCAACAAAGGATCAAGATCTTTAAACATGGCTTTCCTTGGCTAATTTATTCAGTTTATATCCGGGAACGACAAAGCCGATAATCATGCAGGCGGCTAAAATAAGGAATTGCACAAGTACGCCGTTTCCGTTTTTAAACAGCATTACAACTAATGCACAAGAAAAGGAGCCTGCCCACATGGCAATTGCGCCGTGCAAAAAAGGACGAAAACGGCAAACTTTGGCTGTTACAAATTCTCCTATGCCTGCCATTAAAAGAAGAATCGGATTTATCATGTAAAAAAAATGATTATGTTCCTGCAAGGAATAAGACAATCCGAAAATTATTAATAGAAAAATAACATTTGAAATACCAAAAGCCCTCCATAATGACGAAATAATATTGTCGAAATGCGATTTTACAATAGCCGACTTGTCTCTTTTACGCTCTATGATGAAAGAAACAATCCATGCAGGCAACATCATCCACCAAATATTAAATGAATATTTTGGCGATATTGACAACCAATGTAAGATATAAACCAATGCAATGTTTAACAGGGCTGCGACTGCGACCATCGTTCCCCAGAAAATCATAAATGTTCCGGCGCCTTTTTGAACATTGTTGCGTGCGCGGTTAATCATTTCGCCGATTACCGCCAGACTTTCCTGTTCTGTAAATTTTGTTTCCATTTTTTTAATATTAAAATTTAAATTACGCCGCAAAGATAAATAAGTTTATAGTATAAACCAAATTTTTAATAAAAATAATTGTAAATAATGTGTCTGTTATTCACAACGACCTAAGAATTAAAAATTTACGATTCTAAATATACGCCTTTAATAATTCCCCGTTTCGAACTGCGAATAAAATCAAGTATAATATCGCGCTCTTCCGATTGAGGAAAATCTGCTTCGACCTGATTGCAGGCGTCAGTTGTATTCAAATCCGACTGATAAATTACTTTATAAATTTCAAATATTTCGTTTATTTTCTCGTTCGAAAAGTTACGGCGGCGCAATCCTATGCGATTCACTCCGCCAAACGAAAGCGGCAAATGTCCTGCAATAATGTAAGGAGGAACGTCTTTTGGAACCAGCGAGCCGCCCGAAACCATTGCGTGTACACCAATTCGCGTAAACTGATGAGTTCCTGTTTTCCCGCCGACAATAGCCCAATCGTGAATGTCGGTTTCGCCTGCAAGTCCTACAAAACTTGAAAGTATAACGTTGTTTCCTATGGCACAGTCGTGTGCAACATGTACATACGACATCAGCAAACAGTTGTTTCCTATTTTTGTTTCAAATTTACCGCTTGCCGCCGTTCCTCGATTTATGGTAACACATTCGCGAATTGTAACATTATCGCCGATTATGGCATAAGTTTCTTCTCCCTGAAATTTTAAGTCTTGAGGAATAGCGCCTATTACAGCGCCGGGAAAAACGACGCAGTTTTTTCCTATTTTCACGTTTTCCATTATGGTAACGTTGTTACCTATTTTTGTCCCTTCGCCTATTTCTACGTTTTTTTCAATTACGGTAAATGCTCCAACGGTTACATTGGGAGCAAGTTTTACATCGGGATGAATTATTGAAAGTTCCATATTTCAGTTTATTTATTTTTAATAACTTGTGCTGTCATTTCTCCTTCGGCAACTAAATTTTCGCCAACAAAGGCTTGAGCCGACATAATTACAATTCCACGGCGAATAGGCTCTGTAAGATTCAGTTTAAATATTAAGGTGTCGCCGGGAACAACTTTATCTCTAAATTTTACTTTATCTATTTTCAAAAAGTATGTTGAGTAATGTTCGGGATCAGGAACATTGCCGAGTACGAGCAATCCTCCGCATTGCGCCATTGCTTCGATAATCAAAACTCCCGGCATAACGGGTTCTTCTGGAAAATGTCCTACAAAAAACGGTTCGTTCATTGTTACATTTTTTATTCCTACGATTGTTGTTTCGTTGCGAGTTAAAATTTTATCGACCAGCAAAAACGGCGGGCGATGTGGCAACATTTTACGTATTGCTTTTATGTCGAAAAGCGGTTCTTCGCGCGGATCGTATTTTGGAGCGCTTGGTTTTGTCAGCGCTTTTTTTGCCGCTTTACGCAATATTTTTGCCATTTCGGTATTCGACGAATGTCCGGGTTTGTTGGCATAAACTTTTCCAATTATCGGAAATCCGACTAACGACAAATCGCCGATTAGATCAAGCATTTTATGTCGCGCAGGTTCGTTAAGAAATCGCAGTTTCAAGTTATTCAAATATCCTTCTTTCACTCGTTCTACGCTTTTTTTGTTAAATAATCCTGCTATTCTGTCCAAATCTTCTTGTGGAACATCGTTTTCGACAATCACAATTGCATTTTCCATGTCGCCGCCTTTTATCAGATTGCGTTTGAACAAAAGTTCAAGTTCGTGAAAAAACACAAATGTTCGGCAGGGGGCAATTTCTTTTGCAAACTCGTCAATAGATGTCAATCGTGCATATTGATTTCCAAGAACTTTGGATTTGAAATCTACTGTTACGTCAACGCTGAATTTACTGTCTGGAAGTATGATTATTTCTGTTCCGTCGTCATTTTTGTAAACGAGTTTTTCTTTTATCTCGAAATACCATCTGTCGGCATCCTGTTCTGTTATTCCTGCTTTAAGAATTTCTTCGACGTGAATTTTTGCGCTTCCGTCCATAATGGGAACTTCGGGCGCATTCAGTTTTATCAAAGCGTTATCAATTCCCAAGCCGAAAAGCGCTGCCATTATATGTTCTATTGTGCTTACACGAACATTTTTGTTTTCTATAGTAGTTCCACGTGCGGTGTCTGTAATATAATCGGCAACAGCATCAATTACGGGGTTTTCTTCCAAATCAATGCGTTGAAACTTTATTCCGTGGTTGGGTTCGGCTGGACAGATTGTCATTTCGACATCGAGTCCTGTATGAAGACCTTTACCTTTAAGAATAACTTCTTTGCCTAATGTTTGTTGTTTTTGTTGAATCATATTTTTATTAAAAACATATAAATAATTGACAAAAGTAGAAAAAAAAACCGAATTTTTAAAATAGTTGTTAAATAGATGTTCTATTTGCGTTGTGCAAAGTCAATATTATTACAAATTATTTTTGACAGTTTAAATTAAATTGTAGATAATCACATAAATAAAGAAACTGTTCGTTTTGAACAGTTTCTTTATAATATTCACGTCCTTATTTTGTCGCTTTCATTTCTACCGTGAGTTTTCCTGCCAGCATTCTCTGGTAATCATCCATTGAGGCTACAACAAGATTGTCAAAGCGTCTTAATCCCGTGCCTGCTGGAAGTTGATGTCCGCAAATCACATTTTCTTTCAAACCTTCGAGAGTATCTATTTTTCCTCGTATTGCCGCTTCGTTCAGCACTTTTGTGGTTTCCTGAAACGATGCCGCCGACATATAACTTGTTGTCTGCAACGCTGCGCGTGTAATTCCCTGCAAAACCTGACTTGATGTTGCAGGCATTGCATCTCGTACGGTAACTTGCTTTTTGTCTTTACGTTTGAGCATCGAGTTTTCGTCTCGCAAACGCCGCGCCGTTACAATTTGTCCGGGCTTCAGTTCGACAGAATCTCCACTGTCTTCGACAACTTTTTTGTCATAAATCCAATCATTTTCGTGCATAAATTCCCATTTATCAACAATTTGTTCGGGCAGGAATTTTGTATCGCCCGGATCGATGATTTCTACTTTACGCATCATTTGACGCACAATGACTTCAAAATGTTTGTCGTTGATTTTTACTCCCTGCAATCGATAAACTTCCTGCACTTCGTTTACAATATATTCCTGCACTTTTGTCGGACCTTGAATTAACAATATGTCCAGCGGTGTTATTGCACCGTCCGAAAGTGGTGTTCCTGCTCTAACGTAATCGTTTTCCTGTACAAGAATTTGTCGCGACAGAGGAACGAGATATTTCTTTTCTTCGCCTGTTTTTGATGTTACGATAATTTCACGGTTGCCGCGTTTTATTTTTCCTAACGAAACCTCGCCGTCTATTTCGGATACGACAGCAGGATTGGATGGATTGCGCGCTTCGAACAATTCGGTAACTCGCGGAAGTCCTCCGGTAATATCGCCTGCTTTGCCCAATGCTCGAGGTATTTTCACCAAAATATCGCCTGCTTTCACTTTTTGTCCTTCTTCGACAACAATATGTGCGCCTACTGGCAAGTTATATTGTTTTATTTCAGCATTTTTTGAATCAAGTATCTGGACTATGGGATTAAGATTTTTTTCGCGGGATTCGATAATTACTTTTTCTTTAAAACCTGTCTGTTCGTCTGATTCTTCGCGATAGGTTTTGCCATCTATAAGTCCTTCAAATCCGATTTTTCCTGCATATTCCGAAATGATTACCGCATTATAAGGGTCGTAATCGCAAATTGTATCGCCTTTGTTTACTATTGTTCCGTTTTTGAAATACAGACTTGCTCCGTAGGGAACGTTGTGCGTATATAACGTAATTCCTGTATTTATGTCAACAATTCTCAGTTCTGCCAAACGACCTATAACCATATCTACGCTTTCACCGCTGTCAGTAACTTTTGTAACTGTGCGAAGTTCGTCGATTTCGAGGCGACCGCCGTAACGTGCAACTATTTTATTGTCGGTAGCAGCGCCTCCGGCAACACCACCAACGTGGAATGTACGAAGAGTCAACTGTGTTCCCGGCTCACCGATTGATTGTGCTGCAATAACTCCGACTGCTTCGCCGCGCTGTACCATGCGTCCTGTTGCAAGGTTGCGTCCGTAGCATCTTGCGCAAACGCCTTTATGCGATTCACAAGTAAGCACCGAACGTATTTCAACCTGTTCAATAGGAGATGAATCTATTTCGGTTGCTATTTCTTCGGTAAATTCTTCGCCTGCTGCAATCATAAGTTGACCTGTAAGCGGATGGAAAATATCGTGTACGGATGTCCGTCCGAGTATTTTTTCGTACAGCGATTCTACTACTTCATCGTTGTTTTTTATTGCGGTAACAGTAAGTCCGCGTAATGTTCCACAATCATCTTCATTTATTATGACATCTTGCGAAACATCAACCAGACGGCGTGTAAGATAACCAGCATCGGCAGTTTTAAGAGCCGTATCAGCCAAACCTTTACGCGCTCCGTGAGTTGAGATAAAGTATTCAAGCACTGAAAGTCCTTCTTTGAAGTTTGCAAGAATAGGATTTTCGATAATTTGTCCGCCTTCGGCGCCCGATTTTTGTGGTTTTGCCATCAATCCGCGCATACCGCCAAGCTGACGAATCTGTTCTTTTGAACCGCGTGCGCCAGAATCAAGCATCATATATACAGGATTGAAGCCCTGTTTGTCGGTTGCAAGTTGTGTCAGCAATATTTTTGTAATACGTGAGTTTGTATGCGTCCAAATATCTATAATCTGATTATAACGTTCGTTGTTTGTAATGAATCCCATATTATAGTTGTTCATCACTTCTTCAACCTGAGCATAACCTTCTTCTACCAGGCTGGTTTTTTCTTCGGGAACGATAACATCGCCGAGATTGAACGACAATCCTCCCTTAAATGCCATTTGATAACCTAAATTCTTAATATCATCAAGAAATTCGGATGTGCGGGCTATTCCTGTTTTTTTCAATACTTTACCTATAATATCGCGTAAAGATTTTTTTGTAAGCAGTTCGTTTATATAACCTACTTCTTTCGGTACAACCTGATTGAATATTATACGTCCGATTGTGGTTTCGATGATTTCGCTTTTTTCAAACTCATCATCTTCTAATTTTGTATTGATTCGAACTTTAACTATGGTGTGCAAATCTACCCGTTTTTCGTTATAAGCGATAATTGCTTCTTCTGTTCCGTAAAATACAAATCCTTCGCCTTTTGCATTTTTTCTGGGTTTGGTAATATAATACAAACCAAGAACCATATCCTGCGATGGCACTGTGATTGGCGCACCGTTGGCAGGATTAAGAATATTGTGCGAACCAAGCATCAGCAATTGGGCTTCGAGAATTGCCGCATTACCGAGAGGCAGGTGAACAGCCATCTGGTCGCCGTCAAAGTCGGCGTTGAAAGCCGTACATGCAAGTGGATGCAACTGAATGGCTTTTCCTTCAATCAGTTTTGGCTGAAATGCCTGAATTCCCAAACGGTGTAGCGTTGGCGCACGGTTTAGCAAAACAGGATGTCCTTTCATTACATTTTCTAAAATATCATATACGACAGGATCTTTTCTATCGACAATTTTTTTCGCCGACTTCACGGTTTTCACTATTCCGCGTTCTATAAGTTTACGAATGATAAATGGTTTATACAGTTCGGCAGCCATATCTTTTGGCAAACCACATTCGTGCATTTTAAGTTCGGGACCAACAACGATTACCGAGCGAGCCGAATAATCTACACGTTTACCCAACAGGTTTTGACGAAAACGTCCCTGTTTTCCTTTCAAAGAATCGGAAAGTGATTTTAATGCGCGATTTGATTCTGTTTTCACAGCATTCGATTTGCGTGAATTGTCGAACAGTGAATCAACAGCTTCCTGCAACATGCGTTTTTCGTTTCTAAGAATTACATCAGGCGCTTTTATTTCAATCAACCGTTTAAGTCGGTTGTTACGAATAATTACACGTCTATATAAATCGTTCAAATCGGATGTTGCAAATCGTCCTCCATCGAGCGGCACCAAAGGGCGCAGTTCGGGAGGAATAACCGGAAGCACTTTCATAACCATCCATTCGGGTCTGTTTACATCTTTGGCTTCGCGGAATGCTTCGACTACATTCAGGCGTTTAAGCGCGTCCGCTTTGCGTTGCTGAGATGTTTCGGTATTTGCTTTGTGGCGCAACGAATATGAAAGTTCATCCAAATCAAGTTCGGAAAGAAATTTATAAATAACTTCCGCGCCCATTCCTGCTATAAATTTATTCGGATCTTCGTCATCGAGCAATTGATTGTCTTTCGGCAATGTTGCTACCAAGTCATCGTATTCATCTCCTGTCAGCAAATCATATTTATTGACGCCGTCGGCTTGTTTAATTCCGGGATTAACAACTATATATTTTTCGTAATAAACAATTGCTTCCAGTTTTTTTGCGGGAATACCAAGCAGATAACCTATTTTATTAGGATTTGAACGAAAATACCAAATATGAGCTACCGGCACTACTAACGATATATGGCCTACTCTTTCGCGCCGTACTTTCTTTTCGGTAACTTCGACTCCACAACGGTCGCAAACTATACCTTTGTATCGTATGCGTTTATATTTTCCGCAATGACATTCGTAGTCTTTTACAGGTCCGAAAATGCGTTCGCAAAACAAACCATCGCGTTCGGGTTTATATGTTCTGTAATTTATTGTTTCGGGCTTAAAAACCTCACCGCTTGAATGTTCCAAAATTTCTTCGGGCGATGCCAAACCGATTTTAATTTTATTAAAGTTACTTTTAACTTTATTTTCTTTTTTTAAAGCCATTGTATTCTGTTTAATTAATAAGAATTTTTACTTTATAATAAGTTTCAGACAGCATGTATTTTAATGCGTACAGTGAAATAATTTTTACTATTCGAGTTTAATGCTCAAAGCCAAACCTTTCAATTCGTGCAACAATACGTTCAACGATTCAGGAATTCCCGGCACAGGCATTGGATCTCCGCGAACAATCGCTTCATAAGCCTTTGCTCTGCCTACAACATCATCTGATTTTATCGTTAATATTTCCTGCAAAATATTTGATGCTCCAAATGCTTCGAGCGCCCAAACTTCCATTTCTCCAAAACGCTGTCCTCCGAATTGGGCTTTACCTCCAAGCGGTTGTTGCGTTATAAGCGAATATGGTCCTATCGAACGCGCGTGCATCTTATCGTCAACCATGTGTCCGAGTTTTATATAATATATAACTCCTACGGTTGCAGGTTGATCGAACGGTTCGCCTGTTCCTCCATCGCGCAGATAAGTTTTTCCGTAGCGCGGGAGTCTTGCTTTGTCGGTATATTCGCAAATATCTTCGAGTGTTGCGCCATCAAAGATAGGCGTTGCAAATTTAAGATTTAATTCTTTGCCTGCCCAGCCGAGAACTGTTTCGTAAATTTGTCCCAGGTTCATACGCGAAGGCACACCAAGAGGATTAAGTACTACATCTACAATGCTGCCATCTTCAAGGAAAGGCATATCTGCATCGCGAACAATACGGGCAACAATACCTTTATTTCCGTGTCGTCCTGCCATTTTGTCGCCTACGCGTATTTTGCGTTTTTTAGCGATATAAACTTTGGCAAGTTGAACTATTCCGGCAGGAAGTTCGTCGCCAATCGTAATGTTATATTTTCTACGTTTGCTTTCGGCATCCTGTTCTTTATATTTGATAAGATAATTGTTGATTACTTTCTTAATTAGCGTATTCTTTTCTTTGTCCGTTGTCCATTTGTTAGGATTAATCAAAACATAATCAATATCTTCTATCACCTTTGATGTAAATTTGGTTCCTTTTGCAACAACTTCGACTCCGTAATAATCTACAATTGCATGAGATGTTTTGCCATCGAGCAATTCGGTAAGTTTTTTGACAAGAATTTCTTTTAATTTTGCTGTACGTTTTTCAAAATCAGCATCAACTTGCACGAGTAAATTTTTCTCGTTTTGTTTTGATGATTTTTTATTGTCTTTTATAACGCGCGAGAACAGCATTTTGTTGATAACCGTTCCGCGTAACGATGGCGTTGCTTTGAGAGATGCATCTTTTACGTCTCCTGCCGTATCGCCGAATATTGCGCGTAAAAGTTTTTCTTCGGGCGAAGGATCAGATTCTCCTTTTGGAGTAATTTTACCTATAAGAATGTCGCCCGGCTCAACATTTGCTCCTATTCGTATAATTCCGTGTTCATCCAAATCGTTTGTAGCATCATCGCTTACATTCGGAATGTCGGATGTGAGTTCTTCGAGTCCGCGTTTTGTTTCGCGCACTTCCATAATATATTCATCAATATGTATTGATGTGTACATATCATCGCGCACCATACGTTCCGACAGCACAACGGCATCTTCAAAGTTGTAACCCTGCCATGGCATGAAAGCAACTTTCAGATTGCACCCCAATGCAAGTTCTCCGCCTTGCGTACAATAACCTTCGGTAAGAATATCATCTTTTTTTACTCGTTGTTCTTTGCTGACTATTGGACGAAGATTAATGCACATGCTTTGGTTTGTTTTGCGGTAGATAGGAATTTTATAAACTGTTATTTCAGGATCAAAACTTATAAAGCGTTCTGTGTCTGTTGCATCGTATTTTATATGTATTTCGTTTGCATCAACATACACTATTTCACCGTTGTCTTCTGCTGTGATTTGCGTGCGTCCATCGACCACAATCTGGCTTTCCAGTCCTGTGCCAACTATTGGCGCTTCAGGAGCAATTAACGGAACTGCCTGACGCATCATGTTCGAACCCATAAGCGCTCTGTTGGCATCGTCATGTTCAAGAAATGGAATTAACGATGCGGCTATTGATGCTATTTGATTTGGAGCAACGTCCATCAATTCTATTTTGTTGTGTTCTGCCAGTGGAAAATCTGCTTCGACACGTGATTTTACGCGATTTTCGGCAAAGACGCCATCTTCGTTTAATTTTGCATTTGCCTGTGCAATTGTTTTTGACTCTTCATCTTCGGCGCTGTAATATTTTACGTGCGAATTGTCTAAATCTACCTTGCCTTCGGTTACATCTCTGTATGGAGTTTCTATAAATCCGAGATTATTTATTTTTGCGTAAACGCATAATGACGATATCAAACCTATGTTTGGTCCTTCGGGTGTTTCGATAGGACACAGGCGTCCGTAATGCGTATAGTGTACATCTCGAACTTCAAATCCTGCGCGTTCGCGCGAAAGTCCTCCCGGTCCGAGTGCCGACAAACGCCGTTTGTGAGTCATTTCTGCCAATGGATTTGTTTGATCCATGAATTGTGAAAGCTGGTTTGTTCCGAAAAACGAGTTTATAACAGACGAAAGCGTTTTTGCATTTATCAAATCTATTGGCGTAAATACTTCGTTGTCGCGAACATTCATTCTTTCTCTAATGGTTCGAGCCATACGAGCCAATCCTATACTGAATTGATTTGCAAGTTGTTCGCCCACAGTACGTACTCTTCGATTGCTCAAATGGTCAATATCATCAACATCGGCTTTAGAATTTATAAGTTGTATAAGATATTTTATAATTGCAATAATGTCTTCACGAGTAAGAACTCTGATTTCGGGCGAAATGTTAAGATTCAATTTTCTGTTTATGCGAAAACGTCCTACATCTCCCAGATCGTAACGTTTATCAGAGAAAAACAACTTGTCGATTACATCTCGCGCTGTTGCTTCGTCCGGCGGTTCGGAACTGCGTAATTGGCGATAAACATAAGTTACTGCATCTTTTTCGGAGTTGCAGGGATCTTTTTGCAATGTATTGTGTATTATTGCATAATCGCTTGAATTTACAGTTTCTTTATGTACGAGTATTGATTTTGTTCCCGATCCTATAATAGCCGTTACATGTTTCGGTTCTATTATCGTTTCGCGGTCAATAATTACTTCGTTGCGTTCGATAGAAACGACTTCGCCTGTATCTTCATCTACGAAATCTTCAACCCACGATTTTAGCACGCGAGCAACAAGGCGCCGTCCGACTACTTCTTCCATGTTTACAGGCGTTACTTCTATTTCGTCGGCAAGATCAAATATTTCGAGAATATCTTTATCCGACTCAAAGCCAATTGCACGCAACAGTGTTGTTACCGGTAATTTCTTTTTGCGATCGATATATGCGTACATCACATTATTAATGTCGGTAGCAAATTCAATCCACGAACCTTTGAACGGGATTATTCTTGCCGAATATAATTTTGTTCCGTTTGCATGGATGCTTTGTCCGAAGAACATTCCCGGCGAACGATGCAACTGTGATACGACAACACGTTCGGCTCCGTTTATCACGAATGTTCCCTGCGTTGTCATGTAGGGAATCATTCCAAGATATACGTCCTGTATAACCGTAGCAAAATCTTCGTGTTCGGTATCGGTGCAATACAGTTTGAGTTTAGCTTTCAGCGGAACGCTGTAAGTCAAACCTCTGTCAAGGCATTCTTCGATTGTGTAACGAGGAGGATCGATAAAATAGTCAATAAACTCTAAAACGAAATTGTTTCGAGTGTCTGTTATTGGAAAATTATCCTGAAAGACTTTAAAAAGTCCTTCATTTCTCCTGTTCTCAGCTGTTGTTTCAAGTTGAAAAAAATCTTTAAAAGATTTTAGTTGAATTTCCAAAAAATCAGGGTATGGAAATTGGACTTTCGACGATGCGAAATTTATTCTGTTTGTTTTATTCTGAAGCATTTTTTTGAAATTTTCTCAAAACTTTTTAATGACAAAAAGGCTTAGAACCCTTTTACAAGGTTCTAAACCTAAAATAAAAGTCCGACAAGCGGAAATTAAGTTTATTTAATTTCAACTTCTCCGCCTGCGTCTTCTATTTGACCTTTGATTTGCTCTGCGTCTCCTTTGGCAATTTTTTCTTTAATTGCTTTCGGTGCAGCATCAACTAATTCTTTGGCTTCTTTCAAAGCAAGACCTGTGATATCTTTTACAAGTTTTACGATTTGAAGTTTTGCCTGTCCTGCCGATTTTAAAATTACGTCAAATTCGGTCTGTTCTGCAACTGGTGCATCATCGCCTGCCCCTGCAGGTGCAGCAACTGCAACAGCCGTCGCTGCAGGTTCGATACCGTATTCTTCTTTCAAAATGTTTGCAAGTTCTTGAACTTCCTTAACAGATAGATTTACTAACTCTTCTGCAAATTTTTTAATATCTGCCATTTTCCTTTCTTTTATAATTATTAATAATTTCTTTTTTTGTTTTTATTCCGATTTTTCAGACAATGTTTTAACTATGCCTGCCAATTTACTGCCGGCTGACTGTAATGCCGAAATGACATTGCGCGCCGGTGATTGCAATATTCCTACAATCTCGCCGATAAGTTCTTCGCGAGATTTGATGTGTATCAGTGCATCAAGATTATTTTCGCCTATAAACAGACATTCTTGTACGTAAGCGCCTTTCAATACCGGTTTGCCATGCTTTTTGCCAAATTCTTGAATCAATTTGGCTGGTGCGTTTGGCGTATCGGTTATCATTATTGATGTTGGTCCTTGCAGTATAGAATATAAGTCTGTTTCGGGGAAATCTTTTTGCTCTAAAGCCTTTTTAAGCAGTGTATTTTTTGTTACTATGAGTTTGATATTTCTCTCAAAACACAGTCTGCGTAATTTAGATGTGTTTTCTGCATTCAAACCCGAAATATCTGCCACATAGAAGTTAGGAGCTTTGTTTAATTCAGCAACTAATCCATTAATTAACGCATTTTTTTCTTCTTTTCTCATAATCTGCTAATGTTTAATTTGCGTCATTTATCGTTTTAGGGTCGATAGCCAAACCACGGCTCATTGTTGATGACATGTACACGCTTTTTACGTATGTACCTTTTGTGGCTTGCGGTTTCAATTTCACTATGGTATCTAACAGTTCTTTTGCATTTTCTGCTATAGCCTCAGGGCTGAATGATACTTTTGCTACCGATGCATGAATGATTCCGAATTTATCAACCTTAAAATCAATTTTACCTGCTTTAACTTCTTGTACTGCCTTTCCTACGTCCATTGTTACCGTTCCTGTTTTAGGATTAGGCATTAATCCCCGAGGTCCGAGAATGCGTCCGAGAGCTCCAACTTTTGCCATTACGCTGGGCGTACAAATAATTACGTCAATATCTGTCCAACCGCCTTTAATCTTGTCAACATATTCGTCAAGACCAACGTATTCGGCTCCTGCTTCTTTTGCTTCTGTTTCTTTATCGGGGGTAACAAGGGCAAGTACTCTCACCGTTTTTCCCGTACCATGCGGGAGTGTTACAACGCCTCTGACCATCTGATTTGCTTTTCGAGGGTCAACGCCAAGACGAACATCCAAATCTATTGACGAGTCGAATTTTGTATAAGATATTTCTTTCAACAATCTTGCGGCTTCAATTAATTTGTAGGTTTTGCCTGCTTCTATCTTAGCATCGGCTGTTTTTTGATTTTTTGTAAGCTTACTCATTCCACATGAAATTTTTAGTTTAATTCGGCAGGGATATCGCCTGTTACGGTAATACCCATACTTCTTGCTGTTCCTGCAACCATTCTCATTGCCGATGCAATGGTGAATGCATTTAAATCAGGCATCTTACTTTCGGCTATTGCCTTCACTTGATCCCATGTGATTTTTGCCACTTTATTACGATTGGGTTCTGCCGAACCTGATTGTATTTTTGCAGCCTCTTTCAGTTGTACGGCAACCGGTGGTTGTTTTACAACAAAATCAAATGATTTGTCGGTATAAACGGTGATAATGACAGGTAATACTTTGCCCGCTTTATCTTGAGTTCTTGCATTAAACTGTTTGCAAAACTCCATAATGTTTACGCCTTTAGAACCTAACGCAGGACCCACCGGAGGCGACGGATTTGCCGCTCCTCCTTTAATTTGTAATTTTATTAGTCCAGCAATTTCTTTTGCCATTTCAAAATACTTTTAAATTATTCTTTTTGTACCTGTACGAAATCTAATTGCAGCGGTGTCTGTCGTCCGAAGATTTTTACCATCACAACAAGTTTTTTCGTCTCTTCATTTACTTCTTCTATAGTTCCCGAAAATCCGTTGAAAGGTCCATCCGTAACTTTAACAGGTTCGCCAACTACAAAAGGTATTATTATTTCTCCACCGCCCGAAGCCATTTCATCTACTCGCCCTAATATTCTATTAACTTCGTTCTCGCGCAAAGGAATAGGATCGCCTCCTTTCTTTTCCGTAAGAAATCCCGAAACGTTTGGAATATTACGCAATATGTGCTGTACTTCGCCGGTAAGAACAACTTCAACTAAAACATATCCGGGATAGAATACCCGTTCTTTCAGAATCTTTTTACCATTTTTTACTTGATAAATTTTTTCTGTCGGAATAAGTACTTGCGAAACATAGCCTTTCAAACGTTTTTCGTTTTCTATGTATTCTTTCGCTTTTTTCTCTTTCCCGCCCGCAGCTCTAAGAACATACCATTTTTTTACAGGTTCGTTCATATCAAATTCTCTGTTTTTAAAATTATAAATTCTTTATACTGTAAATAAATTTCATAATGTTTTCGAGAGTAATATCCATTGCAAAAATAACAATTGCAAAGATTAACGAAGCAAGCATTACTAATAATGCACTGCTTTGCAACTCTTTCCACGTTGGCCACGAAACTTTGTTCACAAGCTCGGTATAGGCATTTTTCAGATATGTTCTAATTTTTCTTATCATTATTTTTAATAATTTTTTTTGCAAACCTTTGGTGTGGAAGCCGCCAATGTTTACTTGTTATTAAATTTAAATTATCAAGTCGTAACTCTCAATAATTTGCAGGGGTGGAGAGATTCGAACTCCCATCAACGGTTTTGGAGACCGCTATTCTGCCCTTGAACTACACCCCTAAAACTCCGACTATCGTATATTGTCATAGTCGAATGTTTTGTCTGATTATTCCAGTATTTTAGTGATTTGTCCTGCGCCAACCGTACGTCCGCCTTCGCGAATTGCAAAGCGTAATCCCTGGTTTATAGCAACTGGATAAATCAATTTTACATTAATAGTTACGTTATCGCCCGGCATAACCATTTCTACTCCTGCAGGAAGTTGTACTTCGCCTGTTACGTCGAGTGTACGCAGATAGAATTGCGGACGGTATTTGTTGTGGAAAGGTGTGTGGCGTCCGCCTTCTTCTTTCTTCAACACGTAAATTTCGGCTTCAAACAATGTGTGAGGAGTAATTGAACCTGGTTTTGCTATTACCTGTCCGCGTTTTACTTCTTTTTTGTCGATACCGCGGAGCAACAAACCTACGTTATCGCCTGCTTCGCCCGAGTCAAGTATTTTACGGAACATTTCTACGCCTGTACAGATTGTTTTTCTTGGTTTTTCGCCAAGTCCGATAATTTCCATTTCATCGCCAATTTTGATAATACCTGTTTCGATACGTCCTGTAGCAACAGTTCCGCGTCCTGTAATTGAGAATACGTCTTCAACAGGCATGAGGAATGGTTTTTCGTTGTCGCGAACAGGAATCGGAATGTATACATCAACAGCATCCATAAGTTCTACAACTTTTTCTTCCCATTGCGGTTCGCCGTTTAATGCGCCAAGCGCAGAGCCGCGAATAACGGGAGCATTGTCGCCATCAAAATTATTTCTGTTCAGCAAGTCGCGAACTTCCATTTCTACAAGGTCTAACATTTCAGGATCATCTACCATGTCGCATTTGTTCAAAAACACAACGATTTTTGGAACGTTTACCTGACGAGCCAAAAGTACGTGTTCATTTGTTTGAGGCATAGGACCATCTGTTGCTGCAACAACCAGGATAGCGCCATCCATTTGAGCCGCGCCTGTTACCATGTTCTTCACGTAGTCGGCGTGTCCGGGACAGTCAACATGCGCATAGTGTCGTGCTGCGGTTTGATATTCAACGTGAGCTGTATTGATTGTAATACCACGTTCTTTTTCTTCAGGAGCATTGTCAATTTGGTCGAATGTCATAATTTGTGAAAGACCTTTTTTTGCCAATACCATTGTAATAGCTGCGGTAAGTGTTGTCTTACCGTGGTCAACGTGACCTATCGTACCAACGTTAACGTGCGGTTTCGATCTGTCGAATTTTTCTTTTGCCATAATTTTTTATTTTTTTAACGTTAAAAATATATTAATACAATTTTTATCTTTAATACTTTACAATATTTATTTAATATTTTCACTTTTTATAACCCTTTATTTGTTTTTGAGTCAGAGCCGGCGGCGGGAATTGAACTCGCGACCCCTTCCTTACCAAGGAAGTGCTCTACCTCTGAGCTACGCTGGCATGTCACGTTCTTACATTAAATTTATCCTAACAAAGACAGCGACTTTAAACATACAACAATAAACCCCGATAATCTTGATTTCAGACTCGGAACTCATTGATTTTGAGCGGAAGACGAGGTTCGAACTCGCGACCCTTAGCTTGGAAGGCTAATGCTCTACCAACTGAGCTACTTCCGCAATTTGCGTGGGAGAAGATGGATTCGAACCACCGAAGGCGTACGCCAGCAGATTTACAGTCTGCCCCATTTGGCCACTCTGGTATTCTCCCTTGAATACTGAAAATTGTTTTCAAAAATACAAATTTTGTTTTCAATTCTCATTTTTGAGCCTCTTGTCGGATTCGAACCAACGACCCCGAGATTACAAATCACGTGCTCTGGCCAGCTGAGCTAAAGAGGCTTACGCCTTCAAAAAATTTAGAACCCCTAAAATTTTGGAAGTGCAAAGATACAACTTTTTTCAAAATCACAAATATATTTTCTTTTTTTTTGCAAAATATTTTTTATGTGATTTAAAAAATCTGCTTTGTAAAGGAGCAATTACACAAGCGCTCTCGCCAAAATACTTGCCGATGATGCTTCGATTCGCAATATGCCCTGTACGTTCGCAATTCCGTTTATGTCAATTTTTCCATCATGACAAAGCAATTTCCATTTGCCTTCAAGCAATTTAAAATCTACGGCATTGCGATTTCCATTTAATATTACAATGATGTCTTCCCATGCATTATTGTTTGCTCGTCCGTCGATCAGGTAAGCAATAAATTTTTTTTCGGTTTTTATAAATTTAAGATTTTTTCTGACATCGCTTGCCAAATTCATTCTAAATGCGGAATAAGATTTTCGTAAAGTTATCAATCCTTTATAATATTCAAAAATATCTCTGTATTTTGCTTTGTTCGTCCAGTCTATTTGATTGATTTCGTCGGGCGAGTTAAACGTATTGTGAATGCCTTTTTTGTTTCTGCCAATTTCTTCGCCGGCATAAATAAACGGTATTCCCTGCGAAGTAAACACAACGGTTTGAGCAAGTTTGTTAAATCGCAGAAGTTCGTCTTCGGTGGCATTTGTCGGCGCTGTTTCTTTTATTTTATCAACAAGGCATAAATCGTCGTGGCACGAAACGTAATTAATTAATTGTGTCGGTGCATTTGTATAATCCCGATTTATATATTTGACTTTTGAATAATCAACCTGAGGATGTTTTATTGCGCCTGTAATTCCAAGTTTTACGCTTTCTTCGTTTCCTTCGACACCCGAAATAAATCCTCCAATTTTTGGATTGAACCAGTTTCCACGCAAGGCATCGCGAATGTCATCACAAAAAACAGCGATATTGTTCAACTGTTTTGTATTTCGTTTCACTGCGCGTAAATCTTCGGAAAGAGGCGATGTGTTTGCTGTCCAGCCTTCGCCGTAAATAAAAATAGAAGTATCGATTTTGTCAAGAGCGGCACGCACGCAATTCATGGTTTCGATGTCGTGTATTCCCATTAAATCGAAGCGAAATCCATCGATGTGATATTCTGTAGCCCAATATTTTACCGAATCAACAATATATTTTCGCATCATCTGTCGTTCGCTTGCAGTTTCGTTAAAACAACCCGAAGCATTGCTCCACGAGCCGTCGGCATTGTATCGATAAAAATATTTTTGAGCGGTAAGATATAAATTAGAATTTTCATTGAAAAACGTATGATTAAAAACAACATCTATTATAACACGAAAACCGTGATAATGCAAGGCTTTTATCATTTCTTTAAATTCGCGTATTCGTGTTTTCGGTTCGTATGGATTTGTTGAATATCCGCCTTCGGGCAGATTGTAATTTTGAGGATCGTAGCCCCAATTATATTCGTTTGCTTCGAGATTTGTTTCGTCGATTGATGCAAAATCGAATACAGGCAACAGATGCACGTGAGTAACGCCAAGTTCTTTCAAATGATCTATTCCTGTTTTTTCGCCTTCTGGCGATTTTGTTCCAGTTTCGGTGAACGATAAAAATTTGCCTTTATTTGTTATTCCCGATGTCGGCGAAACCGAAAAGTCGCGCATGTGAACTTCATAAATAATAATATCGGCAAAATTTTTAAGTTCGGGCTTTTTGTCGTTTTTCCAGTCGTCGGGATTTGTTTCTGAAAAATCTATTATCGCTGCTCTGTTGCCGTTTACGCCTGCGGCTTTTGCCCATATTCCCGGAGTTTCGGCAAGCCAGCTATCATTTATTTTCACCTGAAAAGTATAAAATTTACCTTTCAAATCGTCATCTATTTTATAAAACCATGTTCCATTTCTGTCGGGTTGCATTATATAAGTTTCAAGAAGTTTACCGTTTATACCTTCGTCGTAAATGTTAAGTTTAACAGCAGTTGCGTCAGGCGACCAAAGTTTGAATTTGGAACATTTTGACGAATATGTAAAACCCAAATCATCGCCATTGTATATAGGATAATCGTCAACTGATTTATATTTGGACTTATTGTCTGTCATTATTTGTTTATAAATTTTAATAAAAGAAACACATCAAAGTACAAAAATAGTTATCTTTGTCGAAATGTAAATAAATTATGAAAAAACTTGTTTTTGCTACAAATAATAAACACAAGATTGACGAAATTCGTCATTTGCTTGGTTCTATTTGCGATATATGCAGTCTTGCCGAATTGAATTTTACTGAAGATATTCCCGAAAATCAAACTACGCTCGAAGGAAATGCTATCGAAAAATCTCGATTTGTTTACCAGAAATTCGGATTATCGTGCTTTGCCGATGATACAGGTTTGGAAATTGATGCGCTTGGCGGCGAACCCGGAGTGTTTTCGGCAAGATATGCAGGCGAAGAAAAAAGTTCGTTGCAAAACATCAAAAAAGTTCTTGCTAAAATGCACGATATTGATAATAGACGCGCGCGTTTTCGCTGTGTGATTGCTTTAATTATTGATGGCAAAGAATATGTTTTTGAAGGAACGATAACCGGCGAAATTCTTCGCTCGCCTGTCGGCGATTTCGGTTTCGGCTACGATTCGATATTCAAAGCCGACGGATATGATGTTTCGTTTGCTCAAATGACATTAACCGAAAAATCAAAAATCTCGCATCGCGCCAAAGCAATAGAAAAACTGGCAGAATTTTTGAAAATAAAAATACATATAGAATAAGGTATAAATTTGTGAGTTGTCAATATTCCGTATTGGTTGCGCCGAATTTTGCTTCGTTACTGCGTTTTTGGATGGCGTTGTCGGACAGTTTCATAAGGCAGATATATATCTTATTTTAGAAAAATCCAAAAGGTAGTAAGCTTTTGAATAAAAGGTAGTGAGCTTTTTTTGGGAAAGCCGGCGAGCTTTTCGACAAATTTCGCTGATCGCTTGTTCAATGTTGCAGTTTTTTATTATATTTGCACTGGCTTAATAGCCACAATAATGAATATGAAACGCCAAAACATTCTCGAAGAGGAAATAAAAAACGCTGTCGCCGCCGAATTTTTCGACAAATTCGACTGCACAAGAATTTTGGGGAAAATTGATTTTGCAGTAAAACTCCGTCGCCCGAACAACGCTATTGATTTCAATGACGAGTATCTGTTGTGGGCAGAGGCAAAACAAAAACCTGCCGACATTCTCGCAATGCTCGCTCAACTCGTTTTGACAATCGGCAAGGCGCGGACTTTCGACGAAATACTGCCGCCGCCATTTCTTGGCTGTTACGACAGCGAAAAAATCGCATTCGTACCTTACTCCGAAATTCAGGATATTTTTTATCAAAATGACTTCAACTGGAATGTTACGCTTTCGAATTACGACACCAAAGAGTTTAAGCAGGTATATGAGCAGATAAAAAAGATAGTTGAAAACGACATTCCTTGGCAAACATATCTCTTTTATTTTGAAAAAGATGAGCAGGAATTGCGGCGCTTTATTCGCGAGAATTTTATTGTCGGCAAACGCGAAACGAGCAAAACAAGAATTGACAAAAACAATTTTATTATCATTTACAATAAATGGCTGAAAACCGTAAAGCCTACGATTGCTGTAAAATGGGAAAAAGCAAAAGCACGAGGTATTATCGCTGGTGATTTTTATTTAGCCGATTTGCTTTCTGCCGAAAACAAAACTCTGAAAGAGAAACTTTTTGTATTGTTACACGGTAATTATTACGAATTTGACCGTATAGTAGATGAAGATGATATTTACAATTCAAAACGTGCCGAATTTTCAGACAAACAAAAAGCGTATAATCAGTTTTGGGCAAAATACGAACG